>CAMNLN010000183.1 GCA_946543025.1 uncultured Verrucomicrobiota bacterium | reverse complement strand
AACGCGGCGAACGTGGCGGAGGTGGCGTACGGCGAGTATCTCGTCCAGCGCAAGAAGTACGCGGCGTCGCCGGCGTTCTACCTGGACTGCGCGGGCTATTTCTTCAGTATCAAGGCGAACGCGCTTGCGGTGCGCATCATCTCCAACCTCGCCGAGCTGCGGCTGGACGATCCGGGGATGCTGCGCACGTGCGCGTGGCGGCTTCGCGAGGCGGGCGAGCTCGATACGGCGCTGCCGATCCTGCGGAAGGTGGCGAAACTGCGCCCGGAGGAGCCGCACTCGTTCCGCGACCTGGCGATCGCGTTGGAGGAGCGCGGGCGGCGCGACGCAAACGCCGCCGACGTGACGGCGGCGATGGCGAACTACCACAAGACGGCCTTTACCGCGTGGAAGCGCGAGAACGCACTTTGGACGGCAATGGTGGCCATCGAGGAGTTGAACGCGCTCATCGCGTGGTCGGAGCGGCAGAAGTGGCCGGAGGGGAAGGCCCCGAAGGCGCCGGAGATGGAGGACGTCTACCGTAAGCTGCTTGACCTCGACGTACGCATCGCGCTCGCGTGGGACACGGATAACACGGACGTGGACCTGCATGTGCTGGAGCCGGACGGCGAGGAGGCCTACTACCAACACAAGCGCACGTCCACCGGCGGATTCCTCACGCACGACGTCACCACCGGCTACGGTCCGGAGGAGTACCTGAAGAAGGCCGCGGCGAAAGGCGTCTACAAGGTGCTGGCCAACTACTTCGGTTCGCGCCAGCAGACGCTGCTCGGCCCGGCGACGGTGACGGCGACCGTCTTCACCAACTGGGGCCGCGCGGACGAGAAGCGGCAGATCCTTTCCCTGCGCCTCGACAAGGTGAAGGACAAGGTGACGATCGGCGAGGTGATGGTGGAATAGATTTCAATCCGGCATAAGAAAGGACAAAAGATGAAGACAAGAAAACTGGCAACTGTTCTCGCATTGGCGGCGATGCCCGCGCTGGCGGCGTTCCGTCCGCCCGCCGTGCCGCTCGTGCAGGTGGATCCCTTCTTCTCGATCTGGAGCGCGGCCGACCGGCTGACGGACGTGGAGACGACCCACTGGACCGATATCCCGCAGCCTCTTTCCATCTTGCTGGAGGCGGACGGCAAGACGTGGCGACTCTGCGGCCGCGCGCCGGAAGAGGTGCCGGCGTTGTTGCAGAAGGGCGTGGAGGTGCGTCCCACCCAGACGGTCTGTACCTTCGCGCAGGACGGCCTCGCCGTGGAATTGAGGTTCTCGACGGCCAAGCTGCCCGACAACCTGGACGTGTTCTCGCGCCCGGTCACCTACGTGACGGTGCGCGTGAGCGGGGCGAAGGAGTGGAATCTCCGAGCCGCCATCTCGCCCGCGCTTGCGACGAACGACGACAAGGCGCCGATGGTCACGAACACGACGACCGTCGCCGGACTGCCCGCGATGTCGATCGGCCGCGCCGAGCAGACGCCGCTCAGCGAGAGCGGTGACCGCGTACGGTGCAACTGGGGCTACGCCTGGCTGGTGGGGCCGTCCGCGCCGCAGAATGGCGAGGCTCATTTCCTGCTGGCGTACGACGACGTGAAGTCCATCCAGTTTTTCGGCGACGCGCTTCCGGCCTGGTGGCGGCGCGGCGGCATCTCGTTCACGGCGATGCTCGAGCAGGCGCTGGCGGAGCGGAAGGCGATCCTTGCGAAACTCGACGCGTTTGACGCGGAGCTGACGTGCGATCTCGTGAAGCTCGGTGGCGAGAAGTACGCCACGCTCGCCGCGCTCGCGTACCGCCAGTCCTTTGCCGCCTGCAAGCTTGTGGCCGATCGCAACGGGCAGCCGCTCTACTTCTCCAAGGAGAACAACTCGAACGGCTGCATCGGCACGGTGGACGTGTTCTATCCGCAATTCCCGCACCTGCTGATGACGTCGCCGACGCTCGCCCGCGCCACGCTCGCGCCGATCCTCATCTACGCCTCGCATCCGCGCTGGCCGTGGCCGTTCGCGCCGCACGACGTGGGGCGCTACCCGCTCGCCGTGAAGCAACGCTACGCGGGCGGCGAGACGGCCGAGGACGAGACGCGCCTGATGCCCGTGGAGGAATGCGGCAACATGCTCATCTGCCTCGGCGCGCTCGCGCACTACGAGGGCAACGCCGACTTCGCCGGGCAGTGGTGGCCCACGGTCACGAAGTGGGCGCAGTACCTCGAGAAGTTCGGCTTCGACCCCGGCAACCAGCTCTGCACGGACGACTTCGCCGGACACCTCGCGCACAACGCGAACCTCTCCATCAAGGCGATCATCGCGCTCGCCTGCTACTCGGAGATGGCGAAGATGCGCGGCGAGAAGGACGCGGCGGCGAAATACCGCGCGCTCGCCGAGGACATGGCCAAGAAGTGGTGCAAGGCGGCGAAGGGCGGGCGCCTCGGCGCGCACAAGCTGACGCTCGACAAGGCCCGGCATGCGTTCGACACCTGGGCGCAGAAGTACAACCTCGTGTGGGACCGCATCCTCGGCCTCAAGCTCTTCCCGCCGGAAGTGGCGCAGGCGGAGCTCGCCGCGTACCGCCAGCTGCTGCTGCCGTACGGCCTGCCGCTCGACAGCCGGCTCAACTACACGAAGGCCGACTGGACGGTGTGGTCCGCCACGCTCACGGGCGACCGCGGTGACTTCGAGGCGCTGATCGCGCCGCTCTACCGCTTCGCGGACGAGACGCCCGACCGCATCCCGTTTACGGACTGGTACTGGGCCGACAACGGCCGCTACCGCGGCTTCCGCGCCCGCAGCGTGATCGGCGGCATCTTCATTCCCGCGCTCTACGACGAGTCGATCTGGCGCAAGTACGCCAGCCGCGACAAGGCGAAGACGGGCGCGTACGCGCCGCTCAACAACGAAACGCCTTGACGCGCGCCAGGCCAGTTGACCGGAACCTTCAGGAGCGTGCCCGGGAACTGCAACGGGTTCGTCACGTACGATGCCGCCGCCGGAAAGGTGACGTGCAAGATCGGCGGCCTCAGCATCATCGTTCGGTAAAGAAAGGAACGTTTCATGCGAAAGACATTCGTTCGGGTTCTCGCCGTCCTGCTGTCGGCAGGTGCGGCGGCGGGCGATTTCCCCATCGATATTCCCTCCATCCCCGACGTGCGCGTGACGGACGCTTTCTGGGGCGCGCGCATGGAAACGAACCGCCTCGTCACCGTTCCGGCCGCGCTCGACCGCTACGAGCAGGCGGGACGGCTTGACAACTTCCGCAATGCCGCCGCGCGCAAGCTCGGCATTCCCTACAACGGAAACTCGTTCGAGGACTCCGACCTCTACCGCATCATGGAAGGCGCGTTCCTCGCCTGTCTCGCGCATCCAGATCCCGCGCTCCAGGCGCGCGCCGAAGCGATCATACCGATCATCGCCGCCGCACAGGAGCCGGACGGATACCTCTACACCGCCCACACGATCGACTGCGTGGGCAAGGAGCGCAAGCGCGCCGGCCCGACGCGTTGGAGCAACCTGCAGGACAGCCACGAGCTCTACTGCATGGGACAGCTCGTGGAGGCCGCCCTCGCGCACAAGCAGCTCACGGGCAAGGACGACCTCATGAACGTGATGTGGCGGAACGTGGATCTCGTCTCGCGCACCTTCGGCAACGGACGCAACCAGCTCAAGCGCGTTCCCGGACACGAGTCGCCCGAAATCGCCCTCCCCAAGCTCTGGCGCTTCGCGCACGAGCCGGCGACGATGGAGCTGATCAAGAACTTCATCGACTGGCGCGGCCGCGCCGACTTGCGTCCGCTCTACGGCACGCCCGGCTCCACCGTGTTCGACGCCGCCTATTACCAGGACGCCCAGCCCGTACGCGAACAGCGCGAGGCCGTGGGCCACGCCGTCCGTGCCTGCTACCTCTACACCGGCATGGCAGAGATGCTTGCGCTCACGGGCGATCAGACGCTTCGTCCCGCGCTCGACGCCATTTGGGAAAACGTGGTCGGACGCAAGATGTACGTTACCGGCGGCGTAGGCGCGCGCCGTGCCGGCGAGAAGTTCGGCGCAGACTTCGATCTGCCAAACGAAAAGGGGTACCTGGAAACGTGCGCCGCCCTCGCCAACGCGCTCTGGCAGTTCCGCATGTTCCGCCTCGACGGCGACGCGAAGTACGTCGACGTCTTCGAGCGTATCCTCCACAACAACTTCGCGTCGGGCGTCTCCATCGGCGGCGACGCGTTCTTCTACGTCAATCCCCTCGCCTCGCGCGGCAACGTCACCCGCTGGCGCTGGCACGGATGCCCGTGCTGCCCCGCCAACGTGGTGCGCATCATCCCGCAGCTCGGCACCTACGCCTACGCCACCGCAGGCGACGTGCTCTACTGGAACCTCTTCATGGCGAGCGACGCCACGCTCCGCCTTGCGGGCGGCGACGTGAAGGTGCGCCAGTCGAACAACGGCTACCCGTGGCGCGGAGACGGCCTCACGCTCGCGATCGATCCCGGCGCGCCGCGCGCGTTCACCGTCAATGTGCGCATCCCCGGCTGGGCACGCGGCGCGTGTGTCCCCACGAAGCTCTACGAGCAGGTCAACCCCGCCTCGCTTGCCGAGGTGTCGCTCACGGTCAACGGCAAGCCTGTCGCGCTCGCGCTCGACAAGGGCTACGCGACGATTTCCCGTACCTGGGCGCGCGGCGACCGCATTGAGCTTTCGCTCAAGATGACGCCGCGCTTTGTCCGCGCCGACGCGCGCGTGACGGACGACGTCGGCCGCCTCGCCGTGGAGCGCGGGCCCGTCGTCTACTGTGCCGAAGGGATCGACAACGGCGGCCATGTGCTGAACAAGTACCTTGACGTTTCCGACGCGTCTTGCGCCGAAGAGGCCGACATCGCCATTTGCGGCCTGCATGTCCCTGCCATTCGTCTGCCCGCCATGGCCCGTACGCGCGGCATGCGCGCCGTCACCGAGGTGCCGACAACCCTTACGCTCGTTCCCTACTTCGCGTGGAGCCACCGCGACGCGGGCGAGATGCAGACGTGGCTGCCGACTTCCGCCGACCGCGCGGAGCCGGCGTTCGTCGGCGAGACGTCCGTCTCGCATTGCTGGAAGTTCGATACGCCATCTGCCCTCTCCTGCGGGCAGAAGCCGACCGACTCCGCCGGACGGGAATGTCGCCACTTCAGTTTTTGGCCGCATAAGGGGACGACGGAGTGGGTGCAGTATGATTTGCCGACCCCCGAAGAGCTCCGCGACATGACGGTCTACTGGCTCGACGACGAGGCGACGAACGGCGGGTGCCGTTTGCCGCTGAAGGCGACGGTCAAGGTCCGCGCGGCGAAGGATGCGCCGTGGCGGGCCGTCGAGGGCGCGTCCGTAGAGATCGCCAAGGACCGGCCCTGCGCCATCCGCCTGCCCGAGCCTGTGACGGCGCAGGCCGTCCGCCTCGAGATCGTTCTCCGTCCGAACGTCTCCGCCGGCCTTCTCGACTGGTCGCTCGCTCCGGACGGGCAGGTCTGGTAGTTGCGGTTTTCAGGTTTGCAAGATGCATCTTTGGCTTTCTGCACTGAAACGGCGCATCTCCTTTTTGGTATACTGGTCGCCATGCACAGTCCGCTTCGCATACTTCTCGTCGACAATCTGATGATTCGCCGGTACGGCAACCTGCGCATGGGGCCTGGGCGCAAGCTGATGTGCGGCGCGATCCGCAACAACTGGCGCCTATGCGAGTTCTCGGACCGCGACATGGCGCGGCTCCTTGCGCCGCTATGGATTCGTCCGTGGGGCGGGCGCATCGCGAACGAGAAGCTGGTGCTGACGGCGCGCAACTTCCGGCCGGACGTGGTGTTGCTCGGCCATTGCGACTACATCCAGAACTGGGCGCTCGAACGGATCCGCGCGATCCTGCCGAGCGTACGCATCGCGCACTTTAACGTGGATCCCGTCTACTGGCCCCACATGCAGGACCAGTGCAAGGCGCGGATGGATTCGTGCGACGGCATCTTCGTGACGACGGCGGGCGAGCCGCTGAAGCAGTGGCGCACGGGGAAGAACTTCGTCGCCTACATGCCCAACCCGTCCGACCCCTCGATGGAGAACCAGGACAACGGCGCGAAGACGTCTTTCGCGCGCGACGCTTTCTACGCCTGCAATCCGAACCCCGCCGACCCGCGCGTGGCGTTTATCGCCGAGATGCGGAAGAAGCTCGACGCAAAGATGTCCATCGACTGGTTTGGCCTCGACGGCATGCCCACCATCTGGGGCGCGGCCTACGAGGAGGTGCTGGCCACCTCGAAGATGAGCTTCAACTTCAATCGACGCGAAGGCGACCTGTGGTATTCATCCGACCGTATCGCGCACCTGATGGGCTACGGCATCCTTACGTTCCAAAGCGCGAAGAACGACTTGCAGCATTTCTTCACGGAGAAGGAGCTCGTGTTCTTCGACGGCGCGGACGATCTGACGGAAAAGGTGCTGTGGTACCAGGCGAACGACGCCGCGCGTGCGACGGTCGCCTCGGCTGGCCGGGCGAAGTACCACGCGATCTTCAATGGCGCGCGCGTGCTGAAGTTCATGGTAGAGACGCTGCTGGGCGAGTCGTATTCCGAGCCTTACGAATGGGCGGAGGAGGTCTACCGATGAACCGTGCCGTTCCGCTGTATCTCGCCGCAGCAATGTCCGCCGCCCTTGTGGCGGCGCCAGTGGTCGAGTTCGCCAACGAAAAGGCGCGAAAGCTTTCCCGGGGCGCGTTCCTCGACGCCACCGAGGCGGAGCGACAAGTGGAGGTGGGGCCGGGCGGACTGACCGTCCACGTCGACCGCGCCCGCCAGGCCCCCGAGCACACGTGGTTCGGTGTGCCCGTGCTCGGCGCGCGCGGAGTCGACTGGACAGATCGCCGCGTGTCGCTGTTCGTACGCCTTTCGGATCCGTCCCCCATCCGGCGCGACATCGCGATCGACTGCCCGGACCGGGACGGCGAGACGTTCAAGTACAAGCCCGTGTCGCGTCTCGCCCTCGCGGACGGCACAATGCGCCTCGACTACCACTTCACCGAGAGCGGCACCGCGTGCAAGCCGTGGGGCAAGAAGGCGAACGGCAAGATCGACCGTCCC
>CAMNLN010000182.1 GCA_946543025.1 uncultured Verrucomicrobiota bacterium | reverse complement strand
TGCGAACGTGTCGTGTCAGAATACGGCAACCGCCTCACGATGTGCGACCTCGACGTGCTGAACATCGCGGCCGACGACATAGCCCCCGTCCCGCTTTCCTACTGCGTGTTCGAACGGCTGAAATTCAGCGACGAAATGACGTCGGCACGCGAATACGCCCCGTTGAGAACCGTGTACACAGACGAAGAACTCCGCAACGCCTGCCGACACCCCGCCATCCTCCATTTCGCCGGACCTACCGTCAAGGTGTGGTTGCGCGCACCATGGCGCATGCCGGCCTGCTACCGGGAGGCGATGCGTCGATCCCCGTTCGGCGGACGAGTCCGCGAATGGACATGGGGGATTCGAACGGCGGCACAACTCGTCCGCTGGCTTGGCTCATGGCTGTGCGGTCCAGCCTCGCGTCGTCCCGCCGCCAGACGAAAGTTCGGAATCTACAGGCGCAGCCTCGCCGGCGCACTCGGGCTGAAAAGGCTTGCGGCGGATTCGATTTGGCAGCCGACGGACCAGTCCAACGGCTGAACCCGCTACCTGATCCAGTCCTCCAGCCTCGGCGTGCCGTTGCGCCAAGCGAAGGCCCGAGCCTTTGGCGAACAGTACGCGCAAGTCGGCATAGGGCGCATCAAGTAATCCAGTATCTCCGGACCGGTAGCCGATCCGAGCGCAATGCCATCCTCGGCCGGCATTCCATCCTTTGCCGCGCGGTTCCAGTAGGCGGCGTAGCATCCCATGGCGCACCTGTATACGCGCCCTTCGCGCAGAATCGGGCAAAAATACCAGCTGCCGCGGCAAAAGCGGAACGCCTTGCGAACATCAACGTTCCCCTCGGGGATGTATCGCGCAAGGAACATGCCGCTCTCGACGCATTCAAGCGGAACCCTCTCTTCCCTGCATCTTGCGGTCAGCATCTCCACCTGCGGACGAACTGGCGGATAGACGGACAGCGAGATGATCGTTCTCGTCGCACGGCAAGCCTTCCAGAACTCCGCAGACTGGCGTGCCAACAAAAGCCCGTTCGTCACTAGCGCCAGACGGCACGCGGGAAACGCGTCGCGAACGATCTGCAAGAACGAGACACAATCGGGATGGAGCAACGGCTCCCCGCCCATCACACGAATTTCCCTGATGTTTCGAAAGAGTGCCTTGAGCCGATCGAAGTCCGCCGTCACGCGCTCCTTGTCCGCGAACCAGCGGTCGGCCATCGGGGCAAAGTGCGTGCAGCCGCCACAATTCATATTGCAATGGTCCGTGAGGTGGAACTCCAGATAGCGCAACACGGGCCTGGCGCACGGCCAGGAACGGTTGCGCAGCCAGCGCCCCAGCGAGGACGGCAGACAGGCCGCCAGACGATTGGCCGCCGAGGCCGCAAGAAACGACAAACGGCTCATCGTCCCAGCACTCCTTTCAAGCGGCGTACTGCGTAGCGGACGACCGCGTAGCAGAACAGGAGTCCGTCACCCAACGGACGAGGCAACAAAAACGCACATCGAAGGAACTTCCTCACGCTGAACAGCGGTACCCGCCGGAGCCTTCGGCAACCTGCACGTCGAACGGCAAACGTCCGACCGTCCATCAACATCACTTCGGCCTCGGCACGCGCGCGATCCGCATCCAGTCGCGACAGCCAAGCGACATAGTCTTTTTCCGATATCCGACCTTTGATGACTTCAAGGTCTTCGCGCGACTGTTCCAGCGCCACAAGCAACTCCTTGCGCGCCTTGCACAACGGGCGCCTGACGCGCCAGAGCGAATTGGAGCGCCCGGTGCCTAGACGATACTTGACAAGACGGTCGGGCAAAACGAGCTCAGGGCCTAGCATCAACGCCCGCCGGGCAAACAACTCGTCATCCAGTATCTCTGGATGTTTCACGTCGCCGAACATGTCAAAGGTGGCGCGGTCGAACGTCATCACCGAACCGGCTACCCACGTGGCGTTTACCTGCCACATGCGCCCCATCCGCTGTCCACGCGGACCGATCATCATGCCGCCGTTGGAGATGACCGTCGCGCGACGGCCATTCGCCTGCCAAGCGGCAACAACCCGCGTCACACGTTCGGGAAGCGACACATCGTCGCCGTCCGCCTTGACAAGCAACCGTCCTTTCGCTAGAGAGCAGAGCGTCATCCAATTGCCAAGGACGCATCGCCGTGACATGTTTCTGTTCAACACGACCTCGACCGCGTCTGGTCGACGGCGATACTCCGCCACGGCCTCCGTAATGATCTCCCAGGAACGGTCCGTCGAGGCGTCGTCGGAGATGACGATCTCCAAGGGGCGGTAGGTCTGGGCGAACGCGCCTTCAAGCGCCTCGCCAACATACCGTTCCTGGTTGCAGCACATGACGCAAAATGAAACGAGCGGTCCTTCTGCGGAAGCCATGCATGTATTCTAGCATATTTTCGGACGGCCCGCTCCGCCAAAGAAAGGAAAAGAGACTCGCCTGACAAAAAGAATTTTCAAAAAGACTGTGGATTTTTCGATCGCCTCGCATACTCATGCTTAGAGCGAATCTCTGAGGAGACGATTCCATGGACATGAACCTGACAAGAAGAGCATTCTTCGGCGGCGCGACGGCATGGGCCGTCTGGCCGAAGAATCTTTTCGGCGCCCCGAACAAAGGCGGGAAGCCGAATCGGCCGCCGCAAGCGTCCGCATGGGAGAAGCCTGACGGGTCGGCGACCGATTCCGTGATGGCGCGCCGCCTTTATCTGGATCTGGCGGGGCGAATCCCCACCCGGGACGAGGCGCAGGCGTATGTCTATTCTGCCGATCCGAAAAAGCGCCAAGTTCTGGCAGACAAACTTCTCGCCTCTCAAGACTTCGCCAACTACTGGGCGATGCGCTTCTGCGACATTCTTCGCGTAAAAAGCGAATTTCCCATCAACCTTTGGCCCAACGCCGTGTATGTCTACCACGCCCGCATCCGCGCTTTCGTGGAGCAAAATGAACCGTGGGATGCCTTCGGACGGACCCTCCTCACCGCCCAAGGCAGCGACTTCCGCGACGCTGAGGCCAATTTCTTTCGTGCCACCGACATGCGTACGCCCGACGGCTGGGCCGAAGCCGTCGCGCAGACGTTTCTCGGCATCCCGCCCATCAAGCTCAAGCCGGCCCTCAAGGCGGAGCTGGCCGCCTACCTCGGCAACGTCAAGATCAAAGACACGCGCGAGTGGAAGGAGGAGATCGTTTTCGTGGAGGGAACCGACCGCCGCGGCGAACTCTGCGATCTTCTCTTCGCGAAAAAGCGCGCAGAGGTGGCCGCAGCCTTCTCCCGCACCGTACGCCGGTGGATATTCGGACCAAAGGCTGGAGCCGCAAAGGCGCCCGGCGAGATGCGCCTCAAAAACATGCTGCGGGAAATCGTGCTTTCTCCGGAATACGCGCGCGGCTCTGTGACGGGAGGCTTCCCCGCCCGCAAGCTGGACGCCGAAGTGTTGGACGACGCGATCTGCGCCTTGAGCGGCAGCTCGCGCGACTATCAATCTCCCGCCCCGGAACCATTTACGTTCCTGCCGCCGAAGCGCGCGACCGTCTGCGTAGAGGACGGCTCCATCACCAGCGGATTTCTCACACTCTTCGGCCGTCCGGCCCGCGACAAGGGCCTGCAAGACGAACGCGGCAGCGACGTGACGGCCAAGCAGCGCCTGTATCTCTTCAACTCCGCAACGGTACATCGGCAGATGGGCCAGATCGCAGGGCCGCCCGGCAAACTGCCGGACGGGACGCCCAACCCGATCTACCAGTTGCCGTTCCCGAAGCGGGTTGACGACATTTACTGGCGCATGCTCGCCCGCGAGCCAACGCCGCAGGAACGCCAGTTGATCCTAGGCATCTGGCAGAAGCGCGGCGGTGGAAAAAAACGCAACGTGCGCCCTTTTGACTTGCTGCGCGACGTCGCCTGGTGCCTCATCAACACCAAGGAATTCATCTTTAGGATCTAAGCCGAGGGTCAATCCATGAAACCAGCCAAGAGCGTTGTGGAAATCTGGCAGTGGGGCGGCCCTAGCCAACTTGAGATGTTCGACCCCAAGCCGAAGGCAGATCGTGATTTCAACGGAGGCCTGAAGGCCATCCCCACCAACGTGCCGGGCATGGAACTTCACGAATGGTGGCCAGAAATGGCCAAATGCGCCGACCTTTTTTCCGTTATCCGTACCATGACCCACACCGAGTTCGGGCATGAGACGGCTTGCTACCTCATGCAGACCGGTCGCATGCCCGGAGGTGGAGAGGTATGCCCCGCTATCGGTGCCGTGATTTCCCAGGTGAAGCGCAAGGAGTACAAGGGCGATCTGCCCCCCTATGTCATCCTCACCCGCGAAAAGGGACGTTTTAGCGAAGTTGGATTTCTCGGCACGACCGCTGCTCCGCTCGTGACCGGCGGACGCCCGAACTCGTCGCGTTTCTCCGTAGACGGCATCGTGCCGCCTGAAGGTATCACGCCCGAAGCGTCAAAGGCTCGCTTTGATCTTCTTGCCGCCCTTGACGGTTGGAAGCCTGCGGAAAAGAGCGATAACGCGGCATTGGCAACGGCGTTCGACTTCGCCGGCAAGGAGGCGCGCCGTATCGCCGAGGGAGACGCCGCAAAAGTGTTCGATCTTTCGCTCGAAACCAAGGAAATCCGAGACAGCTACGGGCGTACCGACATCGGTCAGACGCTTCTTGTGGCCCGCCGTCTCGTCGAGTACGGGGTCCCGTACATCACGGTGAACGTCCCAGGTTGGGATTCGCACAAGCGCCACTTCGAGACGATGAGGCGTAAAAGTCTCGACACGGATCTCGCCATCGCAACATTCCTCAAGGACATGAAGTCGAAAGGACTCCTCGATTCGACCGTAGTATGGATGTCCGGCGAGTTCGGACGTACGCCGCGCGTCGGCTGGGAAGCTCCGTGGAACGGCGGGCGCGGACACTACGCGCGCTGCTTTTCCGCGATGGTCGCCGGTGGCGGATTCAAGGGCGGGCAGGTCGTCGGCGTGTCCGACGAGACGGCCAGCAAGCCCGTCTCCCGCCCCGTCTCCCCCCAAGACTTCCTTGGCAGCATCTACGCCTGTTGCGGCATCGACCCCGATGGACCGCTCCCCAACTCGCAGGGCAAGAAAATGAAGATCCTCCCGCCGCAGTCTTCGGAAGGACGTCTCCGCGAACTTTACACGGAAAGCGCCTGATGCGCTCACGCATATTTCATTAACGAAGGAGAGGTGGCTGATGAAACGATCTCTTTATGGCCTGTTTTTTTTGGCGGGATTCCCGCTCGCCTGCTCGGCAGATCCCTATGTCGGATACATCTACCCCTCCAGCATGCAGGCGGGCACGACCAACCGGCTCGTCATCGGGGGACAGGCCCTGAACGGCGTCCAGAACTTCCATTTCACCAAAAGAGGAATCCGCGTGCTGAAGATCGACAGGGTGCCTGGATTCCCTCCGCCGGTGTGGCAACAGCGGCGACACCTCGTCAAGTGGCTCGACGGCATCGCGGCCGGGAATCGTACCGAACCGCAGCTCCCGAACGATTCTCATCTGGACGAATGGCGGATCAATCCCTGGTGGAGCGCCCTCGACACACTCGACGTTGGACAACTTGCCCTCGTCGAACACGACCTCTACACGCCCAAAAACGCGTTGCAGGCCACCCCTTCCCTTCGCCAGATGGTACTGGTAACGGTGGCGGCGGACGCCGACGCGCAGCCCGGCTGGCGGTCGCTCGTCGGCTACGGCGGGGGTGGCATCTCCGCGCCGCGTCCATTCGAGATCACTGCCGCCAAGCATGCAGAAGAACCGCTCTACATCCCGCCTCACCGAAAGCAACCCGAGACCGCCCTTGCCGACGTCCGTACAAGCGATGCCGTCCTTGACGGACAGATATTGCCCGGCTCGACGGACGTCTTTCGTCTCCGCCTCGCGGCAGGCAAGCGCTATGCGATGAAAGTGACCGCCCGCGAGCTCCAGCCCTACATCGGCGACGCGGTGCCGGGATTCTTCAATCCGATCCTCACCCTCAAGGACGACAAGGGAGGCATCGTGGCCGTCGCCGACGACGCGGAGCGTTTCCGCCCGGATCCGATCCTCGTGTACGCGGCACCGAAGGAAGGCATCTACTGGCTTGAGATCCACGACCTTCTCTACCGCGGACGCGCTGACTTCGTCTATTCAGTCGCGATAAGCTTGGAAGAAAAGCAGCCGAAGCGCGTTGCCGACGGCGTAGTGGCGAAGCCAGGCCTGGTTTCTACCCGCACGTTCATCGTCGATGCCCCCGGCCCGCGCGTTCTGGAAGTGACGGCACGCCGCAAGGGCTCGCCCCTTGATCCGGTCTTGACGCTCCGCAAGGCAACCGGCGGCCCAGTCCTCGGCTATTGGGACGACGTGACGAACACCGTGTTCACGGGTACCGTTCCGCAGGGCGAGTGCGATCCGATCGGCCTCTACGACTTCAAGGAGCCGGGCGAATACCTCGCCGAGGTTACGGACCGCACAGGTCATGGCGGCGAGAACTACGTCTGGTGGCTCGACGTGCGGCGACCGCGCCCGGACTTCGAGGTGTACTCGACGCGTTCGACGCTTCCGATGGTGAACGGACAGGGCGTCAAGGTGCGCTTTCGCGTACGTCGTAAAGACGGTTTCAACGGCAAGGTGACAATCGAAGCACCGCCGGACATCCGCGCCCAAAACAACGTCATCACTTCAGGCGTTGACGAAGTTTCCTCGTTCTTTACCTACAACGGGACAATCGGCAAGGAGATCCAGCCCATCAAGATATTCGCCTCGGCGACAATCGACGGCAAGACTGTCCGCCATCCCGTGATGCCTTGCGACGAGTACGAGCAGGCGTTCGCCTGGAAACACCTCGTCCCGGCTGAAGAATTCCTGTTCCGCGGCTTCCCGAAGCCGAAGAAGCCAGCCAAACCGTGGTACGAAACGATCAAGCTCCCGCCCAACCACAAGAAGAATCCGGGCAAGTGCCTCAACTGCCACAGCGAAAAGCAGCTGCGCGAGCATCTGTAAAAAACGCGCAACCACCGCAAAAAGCAAAGCCACGAGCAGGACCGAGTCCCGTTCGTGGCTTTTCAGGAATATCCTCGCGCTAGATGTCGATCGAAACCCCCACCTCGCCGGTGGCGTCCTTCGAAAGCGACTCGACATCGGCCTCGACCTGCGTCGCCGTCAGCTGCGTCGTCGGCAGGTAGCGGTAGTAGACCATCAGCTGAAGCGCCGCGAG
>CAMNLN010000181.1 GCA_946543025.1 uncultured Verrucomicrobiota bacterium | reverse complement strand
TTCTGCTTGCCGTGGCCGCGCAAGCCGCCGAGGTGCGGCAATTCTTCCGTCCCGAGCGCTACGAGCGGGGCAACACGAACATCTTGCCGATCCAGCCGATCGACGAGGCGGCCTGGGTGTGGCTGCCCGGTCATGACGTCTGGGGCGGGGCGACGTTCTCCGAGACCCGTGCGAAGGACCTTCTCCAGAAACCTAGCTTCTTCGCGCGTTTTCGCAAGGAGTTCTCCGTGAAGGCGGGCGACGCGCCGTTGAGATTCGACGTGAGCGCCGACGAACGGTTCGTCTTGCTCCTGGACGGCGTGGAGGTGGCGCGCGGGCCGCACCGCGGACTGCCGGTCCACTGGAACTACCAGTCTTATGAGATCGCCGACCTCAAGCCAGGCCGGCATGTGATGGAGGCTGTCTGTTGGCAGTTGGGCGATCACGCACCGCTTGCGCAGATGTCGGTACGAGGCGGGTTCATTCTCAAGGCCGAGGGCGCGTATGACGCCCAACTCACGACCGGCAAGGCCAAGTGGAAAGTGGCGCGGCTCGCAAACACGCGCATGACCGACAAGGGCAACAGCAAGACGTTCGGCGTGGGGTCGCAGTGCGAGGTGACGGGCACGGCGTTCATGGACGAAATGCCGTCTTCGGAGGCGTTCGTGCCGGTCCAGGTGGTGCGCAAACCGGTGAAGACGTTCGGAGGCCTCATCGTCCAGGGCTGGATGCTCTTTCCCACCACGCTCCCTGACCAGCTGCACGAGAATAAGACGCCGGGCGAGATACGGAAAGGCCCCAACCTGCTTGCGCCAAACTTCACGGTTCCGCCGAACACGTCCGTCAAGGCGTACTGGGACCTGGGCGACTACTACTGCGCCTATCCCGAGCTGACTGTGCGCGGCGGCCGCGGGGCGACCGTGCGCTGGGGCTGGACCGAGTCCTTGCGTGACGCGAAGGGAGAGAAGGGCGATCGGGCCGCGATCGAGGGCAAGGAGTTCACCATCGGGATGGTTGATACGTTCCGCGCCGACGGCCGGCCGCGCGGCTTCTTCACGTCGCCGTGGTGGCGTTGCGGCCGCTGGTGCATGATCGAGGTGACGACCGCCGACGAGCCGCTCGTCTTCCAGAGGGTGGAGATCGCCGAGACGCGCTATCCCACGCCGCCATCCGCCGAGTTCCGCTGCAGCGACGCGTCGCTCGACGCCGTGCAGAAGATCTGCGTGCGCGGCATGCAGATGTGCATGCACGAGATGTTCTTCGACTGTCCCTACTTCGAGCAGCAGATGTATCCCGGCGACAGCCGCGTGCAGTACCTTACCGTGGGCGCGCTCAACGGCGACGACCGTCTCATCCGCCACGCGATCTCGCTCTACGACTGGGATCGCCGCGAGAACGGGCTCATCGCGATGAACTTCCCCACGCGCGGCACGCAGGAATCCGCCACCTACACGCTCTGCTGGCTGCTCATGTTCCGAGATTACCTGATGAACCACGCGGACGCCGCCTGGCTGAAGACGCGCCTTCCGGGCATGAACCATACGCTCATGGGCCTCTCCGTGTACGAGGGGGCTGACGGCCTGCTGCGCAACTTGCCCGGATGGAGCTTCATGGACTGGGTGCCGGCGTGGAAGGCGGAGTGGTCTAGCCGCGGCGTGTCGCCGGACGGCGACGGACCGCGCCCGAACGCGCTCAACAACCTCTTCTACCTCTACGCCATGCGCGGCGCGGCCGAGGTGGAGGAGGCCATGGGCGAGCGCGAGCTCGCAGCCTACTGGCGCGCCAAGGCGGAGCGGCTGCGCCCTGCGATCGTCTCGGCGTTCTGGGACGACGCGCGCGGCATGGTGGCGGACACGCTGAAGAAGGATTGCTACAGCGAGCACGCCCAGTGTCTCGCAATCCTCTCCGATGCGCTTTCGCCCGTGCAGCGCGAGCGCGCGTTCAAGGCGCTGATCGAGGCGCCGGACCTCGCGCGAACCACGGTCTACTTCTCGCACTACCTTTTCGACGTCTACCTGAAGATGGGCCGCTCCGACCTCTTCCTGAAACGCCTCGACCTCTGGCGAGAGTACGTGAAGATGAACCTCTGCACAC
Source organism: uncultured Verrucomicrobiota bacterium (assembly GCA_946543025.1). Classification (GTDB taxonomy): domain Bacteria; phylum Verrucomicrobiota; class Kiritimatiellia; order RFP12; family UBA1067; genus RUG572. The sequence continues at coordinate 5,148 of CAMNLN010000181.1, read as the reverse complement.
CGCTCGAGGCGCCCGGCGCGAACGCGCGCAGCGACTGCCATGCGTGGGGTTCCCACCCTCTCTACCACCTGCATACGGGCGTTCTCGGCGTCCAGAGCGCCGCGCCGTTCTTCGCGAAGGTGCGCATCGCGCCACAACCCGCCGGCCTGACGTGGATCAAGGCCAAGACGCCGCACCCGCAGGGACTGATCGAGACGGATCTCTCGTTCGCGGACGGCGGCGTCTCCGGCACGGTGACGCTACCGGGCGATCTTACGGGCACGTTCGAGTGGCAGGGAAAATCGACGCCGCTCCATCCCGGACGCAACAGCCTGTAGCGCGGGACGGTTGACTTCCCCGCTTCGGGTTTGCTATCCTATCCACACACCAAACAAGGAGTATAACCATGGCTTGCTTTACAGTACCTCTCGCAACCGCCGTCGTGGCGAGCGCCGCGAAGACCGCGTTGCCCGCGTCCGCGCAGAAGAATCCGTTTGTCGCCAAGCTCGGCTGGCTCGGCAAGATGATGTTCGGCGGCAGCTTCCTGCTGGCGATCGAGCATGTCTACCACGGCGAGATCACCTGGCATCCGCCGTTCCTTACGGCCGTCGCGGAAGGCGCGGAGGCGACAGCCGACATGCTGCACGAGATGGCCACGCGCGGCGTCGCGATGGCGGTGCTGCTGGGCGTCGTGTGGGTGGCGATGGTCGGTGTCTCTACCTGGCTGGAAAGATCGAAGGCGGCCGCGCCGCAGGAGGCCTGAGCCATGTGCGAGATCATGACCATCCTTGCCGCGCTCGCGTTTACGGCAATCTATTTCTTCGGCAAGCGCAGCCAGGCCGTCTTCACGACGATGCTGATGTTCTGGGGCGCCGCGCTCATGTGGGGCGTCGACTGCGTCGCCGAAATGATGGCGGGCGAGCCGCTGTTCGACATCAGCCGCGAAGATACGGTTCTCGGGTTCATCATCCTCGGCGCCGGGCTGCTCGTCTTCGCGGCGCTCAGCCTCATCGGCCGCCGCCAGCCGCAACTTTGACCGTTGCCTCGGCAGGGACGAGTCCGTCGGACGCGACGCGCACCGTGATGGTGCCCGTCGCGTTTTCCTTTGCCCGCACGACGATGGAGAGGCAGCCGTTGAACGCCTTGCGTACGGGCGAGCGATACCACGTGAAGTCGCTCTCGTCGCCGTTGTCCGCTGCCACGAACTCGCCGTCTCCCGTCACCTCGATCGTGACGGGCGTGCGTGTGCGCGGCACCATGTTGCCGTCGGCGTCCGTCACGCGGCAGGTCACGAAGCCGTAAGTCTCTCCGTCGGACGCGATTGACTCCTGCTCTGGCGCCAACGCGAGGCGCGTTGGCCTGCCCGTTGTCCGTATCGTCTCTTCGCGCCACTTTGCGCCGTTGCGGTAGGCGACGGCGCGAAGCTCGCCGGGCTGGTAGGCGATCTCGGGCCACGTGAATCGCCAGAGTCCTTTTTCGCGCGTGCGGCGTCCCTGCGAGACGCCGTTCAGGAAAAGTTCAACCTCATCGCCGGAGGAATAGACGTAGACGGGCGTCGTTTGGCCTTCGCGCTCCGGCCAATTCCAGTGCGGCAGGATGTGCGCGCACGGTATGTCGGGCCGCCACTTGCTCAGATAGAGCCAGAAAAGGTCCTTGGGGAATCCGGCGGCGTCAAACACGCCCGTAGGGCAGGAATGCATGTTGTCGCGGCAGACACCGTCGCGCCGGATATCTTCCGCGGCGGCGGCTTGTCGGGCAGGATCGGAGTAACGCGGGGCCTTGCGCACCTTGGCCATGGAATAAGGGCCGCCCAGGTAGTCGAAGCCTGTCCAGGTGAAGTCGCCCATCACGCACGGGGTCTCGTCCTGGCGGAACCATTCTTCGTCTGCCGGGTAGTCTCCGCTCCAGCCGTAGCTGGAGGCGTGGAAGTCGAGGTAGGGCGACTTGTGCGTGGCGCCGTCCTCGCGCCGGGCGGGGAAGAAGTACTCGCCGCGCGTGGAGAGGATGCACATGGTCTCGCTGCCGAAGAGAGGGATGGCGGGGAACTTCGCATGGAAGCGAGCATAGTACTTGGCCTTGTAGTTCGCGCCCCAGAGGTCGAGGTGGTTCGGCGCGTCGGAAGAGAGAGCGACGGCGGCGTTGTCGGCGGCGGCGCAGACGGGGCGCGTGGCGTCTTCCTCGCGCACGATCGCGCGCAGACGGTCGCAGAGGCGGATGAATGCGGGCCACAGCTCCTTCTGTCGGCGGGATTCCACGATCTCGTTGCCGATGCCCCAAATGACGACGGACGGATGGTTTCGTCCGGAACGCACCCATGCGCGCAGATCCTTCTCGTGCCAGTCGGGGAAGAGCTTCCAGTAGTCGTTCGGGTTCTTGGCCATTTCCCACTGGTCGAACACCTCGTTCATCACGAGGAAGCCCATCTCGTCGCAGAGGTCGAGGAGTTGGGGCGCGGGCGTGTTGTGGCTCATGCGGATCGCGTTCGCGCCCATCGCCTTCAGCTTCGCGAGACGGCGTTTCGCCGCCGAACGGTTCCACGCCGCGCCAACCGCGCCGAAATCGTGGTGCAGGCACATCCCGCGGATCTGCACGCGACGGCCGTTCAGCTGGAACCCCCGCGCGTCGGGGAAGAATCCGAGCGTGCGGATGCCGTAGCGGCAGGGCGTTCCCTCCACGTCCGTCATGTAAAGGTACGGATCGTCGATGTCCCACAGGCGCGGGTTCACCACCGTGAAGGTCCGTTCTTTCTTTCCACTTCGGCTCATTTCCCATGTCACGCGCACTGTGGCCTGCGTGGGCGTCACCACGGGCGTCGTGATCGCCACGGAACCGTAGACGACGTGGTCCGCCGGCTCGACCACAAGACGGCAGTCGCGGTAGAGGCCCGCGCCGGTGTACCAGCGGCTCGACTCCGGCGGGTTGAACGTGCGGACGGCGAGCACGTTCGTGCCGTCCGCCTTGATCCACGGCGTGAGGTCGATGCGGAAGGGCGTATAGCCGTAGCACCAGCCGCCAGCGAAACGTCCGTTGATCCAGACGAGCGGGTAGGCCATCGCGCCGTCGCACGCGAAGAAGACCTTGCCGTCCTTCGGCATCAGGATCTTCTGCTCCCCAATTCTGACCTCTTCACCCTCAACGTTAAACTTCAATCTGTACCAGCCGACGCCCGTCGTGCGCAGGCAGCCGAGGAGGTGCGGCAGTTCGGGCGAGAAAGCGAGCTCGATGCCGAAGTCGTGCGGTACGCGCACTTCGCGCCAGGCGGAGTCGTCGAATCCTGGTTTCGCGAAGGGATGGTCTGCGCCCGGCTCGAAGACGGGCAGGTTGCGCATGGCTGCCCAGTCGCGTATGTTCTCGATCTGGAACTCGCGCGTGCGCCAGGGCTCCTCTTCGCGAGAGAAGCGCCAGTCCGTGGCGAGCCGAACGACCGTCGCGTGGGCCGAAACTGCCAGCAAGAATGCCGTGAAGAAAGTAGCCTTCGTGTCCATGACGGGCGCAGTATACCAAAAGCGGTCCCGTTTGCGGCGCGGCGTTATGTTATAGTGCCGTCATGAGAAACAACCTCGTCCTCAAGGACTGAACGCGGCGGCGACGTCGCGGGCGATCTGCGCCTGGAGCTCTGCGAGCGAGGCGAACGTCCGCTCGCGGCGGATAAAGCGCGTGAAGGAGACGGAGAGCGTTTCGGGAACCGTGAAGGCCGACGGCGCGTCGAGCAGATGGACCTCCAAGACAGGCTCCGGCCAGGCGCGTGCGCCGAGCGTAGGGGCTTGGCCGTAGTTTGCGACGCCACGTCCGAGCGGCGTTTCGACGGCATAGACGCCGAGCGGCAGCTGGACAAGTTCCTTGGGCAGACGGAGGTTGATCGTCGGGCGTCCGAGAGTCCGTCCGATGCCCTTGCCGGGAAAGGTCGTGCCGACGACGGCGTACGGACGGCCGAGAAGGGCGTTCGCCTCGTCGAGGCGGCCGGCCGCGAGCGCGGCGCGGATACGCGTGGAGGAAACGGGCGCGCCGTCCAAGACGACGAACGGGACGGTTTCCACGCGGAACCCGGCGGCGCGAAGCGTCTCCGCCGTGCCGGTGCCGTTCGCGCCGTAGGTCCAGTTGGGGCCGCAGAAGACGGTATCGAGGTCGGGGTAGTCGTGGCGTAGCCGGGCGGTGAAGGCGTCTGGCGGCAGGGCCGCCAGCTCGGAGGTGAACGGCAGGGCGCGCACGGGCTCGGCGACAGGCATGCGCTTCGCGAGCGCCGCGCCGATGGCGGCGAGGCGCTCGGTCGTGGTCATAAGCAACGGCGGAACGCGGTCGGGGGCGAAGACCGTGGCGGGGTGGTTGAGGAAGGTGAGCGCCGCATCTGCTTGCGCAAGGATGCGGCGATGGCCGAGGTGGACGCCGTCGAAGAATCCGACGGCTAGGTTCATCGCCCCACCTCGCTCATCGGAATGACGCGCGCGCGAAAGCCGGGCGCGTCAAGCTTGAGCAGGTCCATGAAGCCGATCGCGTCGTCAAGGGAGAATTTCCCGCAGCGCGTGCGGCGCAGCTCGTCGAGAGACGCGCCGCAGCCGAGCATCTGGCCGAGGTCGTGGACGAGCACGCGGGGGACGGTCCCCTTGGTGCAGGCCATCTCGAACGCCACGCGCGGCGGCGCGAAGTCCGTCACGGCGAGGCGGTAGACGTGCACGAGATGTTCGGTCCGCTCGCTCTCCTCGGCTGTACGCACGACGTCGTACGTGGGGTGCGCGGGCATCTTGATGACGCTGAAGGCGGGCGGCTTCTGGAAGCTGTCGCCGAGAAATTCCTTTCGGACCACCTCGTCGAACCGCTCGCGCGTGACGCAGTCAAAGTTTTTTTCAGCGACGGTCGCGCCTTCGCGGTCGAAGGTGTTCGTCGTGCGGCCGAGGCGGATGACGCCGGAATAGGTGCGGTCGCGGCCCATGAGGTCGGCGGAAAGGCGCGTGGCGTCGCCCACGAGCAGGACGAGCAGGCCGGTTGCGTTGGGGTCGAGCGTGCCGCCATGGCCCACCTTGACGAGGTTGAAGTGCTGCTTGACGGCCTTCACAACGTCGTGGGAAGAAATGTTTGTCGGCTTGTCGACAAGCAGGACGCCGTCGAGCTCGGCCAGCCGGGCAATGGAATCTAGGTTCGCCATGCGCGCTATTATACCACGGATTTTCGGAT
>CAMNLN010000180.1 GCA_946543025.1 uncultured Verrucomicrobiota bacterium | reverse complement strand
TCCACACGAACGACGCCGCCGGCGCCGTGATGCGTTTCGTGGACATGAACGTGGCGCCGTACATGGTGGCCTCCACGCTTGAGGCCGTGCTCGGCCAGCGACTCCTCCGCACCTGCTGCAAGGAATGCAAGACGACCTACGAGCCGGACGACGAGACGCTCGACCGCATCAACCTCACGCGCGACCAGATCGGCGGCCGACCCTTCTATTTCGGCAAGGGCTGCAAGACGTGCAACGGTACCGGCTACAAAGGCCGCAAGGCCATCTTCGAGTACCTGCGCGTCACCAACCCGATCCGCGAGCTGATCAACGACCGTGCCCCCACGCTCATCATCCGCGAGAAAGCCCGCGAGCTTGGCATGCGCACGATGCGCGAGGACGGCGTCCGCTCCATCCTCGACGGCTACACCACGGTCGACGAAGTCCTGCGCTACACCTGACGTCCGCGAGACGGTCGGCGCGCAGCAGATCGTTTCCCTCACTTCTCCAGACGGACCGAAGCGAACTCGACCTCGGCATCGGCGACGTTGCCCGGATCCAGCCGGAACATGCCGACGCGTCCGCGCCAGGCCGCATGTCCGGCCACGGGGAACCGATATTCGTGCCACTCGCCGTCCGTGACAATCCGCTGCTGGATCGAGGCCGCTTCGCAAACGAGGCTCGGATACGATGCCCAGAAGAGCTGCAACGTCCCTTGCGCATTCTTCGTGCGCATCTTCACGACCACCTCGCGAAAGTCTCTCGCCGATACGCGAGTGAAGTCGATCGTAAAGGCCGGATCGCGCGTAGTGGTGGCGTAGGCCACGCCCTCGCCCGTCACGCGCGGCTCGGAAAGCCCCATCAGGCGATGCCATCCCTGCGGTTCGCCGCCTGTGCAGTCCCACCGCGTCATTGCCTTGACTGGCGGAGGTGACGGAAGGTCGTAGGGGCCGAGCCCCACGTCCTTCGGCCCGTAATTGCGCGGCCACCCCTCGGCAGGTTTCTCGCAGAAGGTATCGCGCACCGCCTCGTAGAAGCCAAAGCCGTGCTCGGCGTTCGGCTCCGCATAGGACCCCTCGCCCCATTCGTTCAGCGGCGCAAGGCAGAAACGCTTTATTCCCGTCTCGTCGGCGAACGCTTTCGCCGCCGCACAGATGCGGCGGAAGTCCGCCGCGTTCTTGCCGTAAATTTCGCAGTGATCGTTCCAAGGCCGATCATCCCAGCCGGTCGAGAGATTCGGCAGGAACGGTAGAATGCCTGTCTTGTGCAGATTCCGCCAGTTCTCGGGGTTGGCCTCTGTCACGGACCGGAAGGAGAAGCGGCGGTTTGTCTTCTCGCGCCCGCCGTGGCTCATGAAGTGGTAGATGCCCGTCATGTCGAAGCCCCAGTCCTTGCACCGCTGGACGACGGCGGGCGAGCAGTCGGCCTCGGGCCACTTCATCGCGATGAACCAGATGCCCTTGTAGCCTGCCGCGCGTGCCATCTCGCGCGAAATTTCAAGCAACTTGCGGCAGCCGCCCTGCCCAACGTCGCGGTCCATGTTGCTCGGCGCCCAGATCCACACCACGGGCTTTCCGTCGATCTGCAGGTATTCCGGCGTATTGAAATAGTTCTCGATCCAGAACTTCGTCACCGCGCGCTGATCCGCCTCCGAATGGCTGCCGGCGGGGGTGTGGTTGGCCCACATCATCGCCCACTTCAGATGACGACGATACTTCGCGCGGTAGAACGCCTTCACCCAATGGTCGAGATGCTGGTTGCCCTTGTTCCAGTACCAGTCCACGTACAGTGTGCGGATGCCGTTCTCCACGAGCCACTTGATCTGCCAGTCGACAACTTCCGGGTTCGCCTCGTCGTACCACCCCAGCACGGGCTTGCGCTCGGGGCACACCTTGCGCACACGTTCCCAACTGTTGTAGCTTGACCAACCCGGAAAGTAGAGCGCGGCAATGTCGTAATCCGTCTTCACGGGTTTTGGCTCCGGCACGTACGCGGCCGACGGCAGGCCAAGGGCCGTTTCCACCTTGACCGGAACCTTCAGCACACGCGGCTCCATGCCGTCCGCCGTCAGCGCGACAGGTATCTCGTACATGCCCGGTGCCGTCGTCCGGACCGCGAGCGAGAAGGTGTGGATTCGGCCGCCGTCCAGGTCACAGGACGGATTGCCCGCGCCCATGACGCCCGCCGGAAGCGCACCAAACGCCACCCCCACGTTAAGCAACGCGTTACCCCCGCAGTTCTCCGTCACGATCTCAATCGGGATTGTCTGCCCCACGCGCGGAAACGCGTCGGCGGCCCGCGCGCTCCTCACGTGCAGGTCGGCGGGCAGCTCGTCCCGGTCGATGATGCGCACGGCCGAGAGGCCGCATTCGCCTGCCCCCTCCGCTTCGCGCGGGAAGTCAATGCGGATACGCCGGACATTGCCGTTGCCAAGCCAGCGCGGGCGCACGCGATACTCATGCCACTGGCCGTCCCCCTTCCACTCGAATCCGACGCTGTGCTTCTGGTCTGGTCCAGGCATCTTGCCGGCCACCCAGAACACCTCGCCCTTGCCGCCAACAGGCGACTTCGCGATAAAGACGAGTTCATGTGCCGGCGAGGGCGCGAACGGTTCGACCGCACCGTCGAAGAAGGAATCCCATCCCGCCGGACAGGCCGTCAACCGGCCCTCCGCCAGGCGCACGTTCCTCATTTGATGCGCCCCGCGACGCCACGGCTCAAGTCCCTCGCCCACCCACGACCCGACGACCCCGGCAGACGGTTCGCCCGCCGACAAGATGCCGCACAAAACGCCAACAAAGACAAGCGCTGTTGTTTTCATGACACGACCACATCTGTTTCCGAACCATTCACCGCACAGAAGACGAGCAATTCGCCGCCGAAGTGACGACGATTCCGATCAGAACGAAACCGTCGGATCGAACGGGTAGCGACCGAACTTCGCGCCGTAGACCGCAAGACCGCGTCCTTCGCACTCCAGCCGGATCGTCAACTTGCCGTTCTGACTCCGCAAAAGGGCGTCGTCCGGAATCGCGGCCTCTACCAGATAGCCGTAGCTGCCGGCCTCGTGCAACGTGCCGTCGCGCGGCTGCGCGAACCACGAGAGGATGCCGCGATGGTCCGCCGGATCGTCCGGCAGCTCGACGGCCTTCACAAACACGCCGTTCGCGTACACCTTCACGGAACCGTTCCACTTCTCCGCGCATGTCATCGGATAGGAGTTGGGGTTCTTCGAGCGGTCGGCGAAACCGCCGCCCAGCATGCAGTCGAGGTCGCGCACGCCCTTGTCGATGTCCTTCGAGTCTTTCGCATTCAGGCGCTTGGCCGACACTTCCGCGCGGAACGTCACCGAACGATCCGCCGGTACGCCCGCAAACTCGTATTCAAAGAAGCCCTTGCCCGCGCCGTTTGCCTTTCGGCCGTCCAGCACGTTCCACTGCTTCTGCGACCATTCTGCCTTCGAGAAGGCGGTCGGGGCCGCAAAGACGGCATTCGTCGGCTTCATGCCGCGTGTCACAAAGCACGCGAAGTTGCGCGCCACCGTTTCCGCGCCATCGGACAGCGTGAAGCAGACCGTTCCGCACGCCGTCTCGTACGGCAGCTTCACCGGCACGTCCGCCAGGCGTCCGTACTGCCACGACGCCATCTTGAAATCGCCCGCCGCAACGGATTGGCCCTCGACCAGCCGCCCCGCCGCGTTCCAGTAGCGCACGCGATACGAGAGCGCAAGCCGTCGGCCCGAATAGCGCCCCGTCGTGAGCGACACGTCCACCGGCATCGTCCAGGTCGCGCCGGCTTCAAATTCGCGGCACAGCTCCGTGTCGAGCGGCAGGTAGGCGTCCGCATGCCAGTCCTTCAGCGACGAGCCGGGGAACAGCTCCTCGATGCCCGTGAACTTCGGCGACCGGTCGTAGCGCACGTAGCCGTTCCACTCGTTGATCACATCGTGATGCTCGGTGTAGAGCCAGCCGCCGCATTGCAGACGGCGACGGAACGCATTCATCATCATGTGGTAGTCCCAGCTCCAGTCGCAGTCGCCCGTGGAGCCCTTGTATCCCCACACGTTGCCGCATTCGCTGTTCAGCATCGGCTCATTCCCCTGGACGAAGCCGCCAACGTAGTTGGCCGTCGAGCCGGGGAACGTTTCCTTGCAGGCGTCCTCCACGATCTTCTCCCACCTGTAGCCGGGATGGTAGCCGTGCCACGTGTTGAGATCGGTGATCACATGGTCGCGGTTGCAAGGCGAGTTGTCCTCCACGAGACGCGTCGGGTCGAGAGCCTTCGCCTTCGCGTAGGCGTTCGCCACGCGGCGGCGAACCCACGGGGCATAGCGCTTCGCGCGGTCGCGGCCCCAGTTCTGCCCGTCCGCGAAAAGTCCCCACGTCTCGTTGAAGAGTACCCATGAAAAAACGGACGGATGGTTGAAGTCGCGCTTCACCATGTCCTCGAAGCATGTCCAATGCTCAATGAACATCGCCTCGCTCGCCGGGCCCCACGCACACGGCACGTCGGCCATGATCAGGAGACCAAGCTTGTCGGCCCAATACAACTTGCGCGGCACTTCCACCTTGATGTGGACGCGGTTGCCGGAAAGGGCCAGGTTCTTCGAGATGAGGATCTCGTTTTTCATGAACTCATCGGACGGGAACGTGTAGAAACCGTCGGGATGATAGCTCTGATCAAGCGTCAACTGCAGGTAGATCGGCTTGCCGTTGAGCGTCACGTACGGATGATCCGCGCCCGGCAACTTGCCCACGCCCACCTTGCGCATGCCGAAGTAGGTGGACACCGCATCTTCGCTCGCCGCGCCCTTCAGCGTCGCGCGCACTTCGTAGAGATAGGGGTTCTCAAGGTTCCACAGCTTCACGTTGCGAAGCGGAATCTTCACCTTGACGGACTGCATTCCGGGCATGAACGTCGCCAAAGCCGGCGTTGCGCGATCGCTCTCCTTAAATGCCAATTCGAATTCGAGCTTCGTCCGCGCCGGCTCGCCAAGCGTGATGGCTGCGTAGACGGCGCCGTTTTCGATGTCGGGCGTGAAATGGACGGCCTCCAGGTATTCGGGACCACGCGCCTCCAGATAGACAGTCTGCCAGATGCCGCGCGCGTTGCCGTACGCCTGCTTGCCGTAGAGGCGCCAACTGCTGCGCGCCGGCACGTTGCCCTCGTCCCACGCACGGAGCGTCAGTTTCTGCGGCTCGCCCCACTTCACCAGTTCCGTCAGCTCGAACTCGAACGGCGTGTAGCCGCCAGAATGCTCGCCAAGCTTCTGCCCGTCGAGCCAGCCGATCGTGTCGTGGTCGGATGCGCCGATTACGAGAAACACGCGCTTCCCCTTCCACTCCGCAGGAATGGCAATGTCGCGCCGATACCAGCCGATGTCTGCCTCGTCCTTCACGCCGGAAAGCTTGCTACCCCACGGGAACGGCACAAGGATGTTCGTGCCAAAGCGATCGTCCGCAGCCGAAAACCATTTGTCTTTCAGTCCGGCATCCTTCGCGTCAAATGCGAACTTCCAGCTGCCGTTGAGGTTAAGCCAGTCTGCGCGTTCCCAATCGGGCCGTGGATGCTCCGGCAAGGGAATCCCTTCCGCACGACCGGCAAACGCCAATGCTCCGCACACGGCAAGCGCGATAATCCATCTTGAAGACATCATTCTGTTCCTTTCCTGTTCGTAAAAGATTTTGATGAAAAGCTAGTATAGCATAGTTACCGCCCGCGCGACACCCAGAACTTCATCTCGCTTTCACGCCGACGATCGCGCTGACAGACTTCGAAGGGACCATGAGCAAGGTATCGGTGAGCGAGACGCCAATCTTCCGAGGCGCATCAAGAAGCGTCAGGAGCGTCCGCTGGTAGATGAGCGGCAAGTCGCCGTAACCCGGAGAAAAGCGCGAGACAAGTTCTTCACCTGGATCAAGTTCCTGGCGAATCTCGTCTTCCACGGCATCCATCCATGCCTCGATTGCCGCCGCTCCGATCGCCTGCATGATGAGCGCGTCCGTACCGCTCGTGACGGCCACGCGCCGCTGGAGCGCGTCGAACTCCGCGCCAATCGTACCGCAGACAAGATACGCCGCCGCGCAACCGTCAAGATGACGGGAGAGCGCCTGCGACTCGACCAAAAGAGGCAAGTCCACCCGTCGCCAGACGCGCGCGAGGCGAAACGTTTTCAAGGCCTGCCCTCTCAAGTCTTCGACACGCGCGGCAAGGGCTCCTTCCGGAACCTGACGCCCCATCCGCATATACCGTGCGATGGCGGCGAGCGGGAGCTGTAACACGGGCGACATGCTAGCCTACGATATTCGCAAGGCCGGACATGATGCGCTCGGCGACTTCCGGCTTGTTCATCGTGTAGAGATGGACCGCGTTGACGCCGTTGGCGAAAAGATCAATAATCTGCTCGGTGGCGTAGGCGACCCCAGCGTCGAGCATGGCGGGCGGATTGTCGCCGAACCGATCGACGATTGCCTTGAACCGCGCGGGAAGGTAGGTGCCGGAAAGCTGGCAGATGCGAGCGATCTGTCGCCCGTTCGTCACGGGCATGATGCCGGCGATGACCGGCACGGTGATGCCGTGTTCGCGCAACTTGTAAAGGTAGCGGTAGAAGATGTTGTTGTCGAAGAACATCTGGGATGTGAGGAAATCAAGGCCCGCATCGACCTTCTCCTTGAGGAAGCCGATGTCGTCCTCCAGATGGGAGCATGTTGGGTGACATTCAGGGTAGCACGCGCCACCCAGGCAGAAAGCGCCGACTTCAGAAAGAGTGCGTACGAGATCGACCGCATGGCGATAGACTTCTGGCCCCGGATCGTCACCGGGCGGCACGTCGCCGCGAAGGGCCAAAATGTTTTCGACGCCAGCATCTCGAAGACGCGCCGTTTCCTCGAGAATCTTTTCGCGCGTGGCCATGATGCAGGTCAGATGGGCAAGAGCCGTCGTCTTGCATTCATTCTGGACAAACGAGGCGAGGGGCACGGAGTTGACGTTCGCGCTGCCGCCCGCGCCGTACGTGACGGAAATGAAAGACGGCCGCGCGCGCGCCAAACGCGCGACGGCGACCTTGACGGGTTCGAGAGGCATGTCCTTTTTCGAGGGGAAAACCTCGAAAGAAATGGACGGACGACTACGCAAAAGGATATCTCTGATTTTCATGCGTTGTTCATTATACCATCAACCCCTCCGTCCATCAAACCAAGTCAAGCTAAAAAAGTGAGCTGGCCAGGCCGGGCTGGGAATGGGGAGGGGTGTGGTGCCCGGG
>CAMNLN010000179.1 GCA_946543025.1 uncultured Verrucomicrobiota bacterium | reverse complement strand
CGTCGTGCGCCGGCACGGCCATGATCGCACCCGTGCCGTAGCTCGCGAGCACGTAATCCGAAATAAAGATCGGCAGTTCCTCGCCATTTACCGGGTTGACGCCGACCACGCCCTCCAGCTTCACCCCGGTCTTTTCCTTGTTCAGTTCCGTGCGTTCCAGATCGCTCTTGGTGGCGGCCTTGCGTTGATACTCCTTCACGGCATCCGCGTTCACGAGCCGACCTTCCGCCAGCCATTTCGCCAGGAACGGATGTTCCGGGCTCATGACCATGTATGTGGCGCCGAAGAGCGTATCGCAACGGGTGGTGTAGACGGTGATCGTTTCCCCGCCCTCCAACTCGTCACCTTTTTCGCCTTTTAGCATTTTAACCTTGAAATCCACCTCCGCGCCCGTGGACTTGCCGATCCAGTTGCGCTGCATCTCCTTGATGCCTTCGGGCCAGTCGAGGTGTTCGAGCCCCTCAAGCAACCGCTCCGCGTAGGCGGTGATCTTCAGCATCCACTGGCGCATCGGGCGACGGATCACGGGATGGTTGCCGCGTTCGGAGCGCCCGTCGATCACCTCCTCGTTCGCAAGCACCGTGCCGAGCGCCGGGCACCAGTTCACGGGCACCTCGGCCACGTAGGCCAAGCCCTGCTCGTAAAGTTTTTCGAAGATCCACTGCGTCCAACGGTAGTAATTCGGATCGGTGGTATTCACCTCGCGGTCCCAGTCGTAGCTGAAGCCGAGGGCGCGGATCTGCTCGCGGAAGCGGTCCACGTTCTTCTTCGTGGTGACCGCGGGATGCGTGCCCGTCTCCACGGCGTACTGTTCGGCCGGCAGGCCGAAGGCGTCCCACCCCATCGGGTGCAGGACGTTGAAACCCTTCATGCGCTTGTATCGGCAGAGGATGTCGGTGGCCGTGTACCCTTCAGGATGCCCCACGTGGAGCCCCGCCCCGCTCGGATAGGGGAACATGTCGAGGCAATAGAACTTCTTCTTGCCGTCAACGTGGTCGGGCGTCTTGAACGTCTTGTGGTCGAGCCAGAACTTCTGCCATTTCTTCTCAATGGCCGCGTAGTTGTATTCGGACATGGCTGTATGCGCCGCTTATGGTGAAACGATTAAGTTGTAGCTGTTCGTGTGGACCGCTCTCAAGATCTCCGTCGAGTACAAGCCGGACGGCCGTTCATCGAGCGTCGGCTTATAGAAGAATTGGCTTCCGAGATAGTAGTGCCAACCATAGTTGAAGCCCGGTGTGGACGGCTTGCTCTGATCCGGCACCTCGATATAGGTGATGCCCTCGTCGCTAAAGGAGTTTGCATCAAACACAAACCACTTGACAGGCTTATACGCTTCGTTCTGGCCCGTGAAATCAAGCGCACAAGTCACCTTGAACGTCGCGCTCGTCCAGTTTTCCGACATCGACATATAGTCACTGGCGCTCGACGAACCAGGCTGCAATCCCTGGATCGTATACGGGGGATGGTGCGCCCCGTAGAGCGGCGACGAAGTGTCCGTCGTCGCGTTCGTAAGCATCAGTTTCATCGCAAGGATCGCGTTGTGCGTGTAAGTCACGTCGTCCTCATCGGCCGTAAAGAACTTCTGGTCTATCATGCCAAACAGGAACTTCCAGTTTCCGTCCGTCGGAGGAATGTCCAGCCAATACATGTCCCGCAAGTCGAGATACTTGCCCGTCGGCGTTCCGTCAGGGGTGTAAAGTTCGGCCGGCTGGATGTCGTCGGGCGTGCCGTCGGGCCAGTTCCGAAGCAGCCAGTCGAGGATCGCCGGCTTGTACGGATCGTTCTCCGCCACCTGCCATGGGTAGTTGGTCCCGAACAGTCGGCTGTCGCCCCTGTCGTTGGCGATGACAGTGGTCGTTTCTGTCACGTTCGAGAGCGCAATCTCAAACGTCCGCACCAACCCCGGCACGGCCGTCGGCCCGACCGGGCCCCCGTTCGTCGTGCAGTTGGCCAGCTCGTACCAGGAGTCGACCCGATAGCGGATGTTCGTGGCGTCGCCGCTTCTCACCACCAGCATCGCGTTCTTGTTGGTATGGGCCGGGTTCCCGTCCAGATACTGCCACGTGTGGTCGCCGAGCACGGTCGCGTAGATCCAGACGTTCGTACCGTTCGGCGGCAGCATCCAATCGTCTTCGATGAACTGTCGCTTGCCGTTACGCAGGTTGAGTGCGCCCGGCGTGGCCGTCAAGTCGTTCGTCCACGTCGTGTCGCCGTCCCACAGCTGCTCGCCGTGGCCGCGCCACACGCCCAGCGTGTCCGTCAAGCCGCCCCTGTCTTCGCCTGCCCAGAAGCAAGATTCAGAAGCGAGATCCCGTGCCTTGACGTCGTTGACGAAGTTCGTGGCGTCGCCCTTACTCTCAAAGATGGATCCGGCCCACATGTTCGTGCCCGACGCGACGATCTGGTGTTCTACCACACCGCTCGGACGAATCAGCTCCAGCCCGTAGATGTTTCCTTTCTTGAGGCTGCCGTCCTGCAACGCCAGACCGGCGTTCCTCAGCTCGTTCCATACGCCGTCGCTCTCGTTCTCCGCGAAGAAGCCCGTCCCCTTGGGGGGCACGAAGGTCACCACCGTGAAATGATTCGTGGAGTCGATGCCAGGATCCTTGCCGAACTTTGAGGTGATCGGCTGGGCCAGGGATCCGAGTTCCGCGAGGTAGCCCTGCTTGAACGTGTCGTCCGTCAGGCGAAGCGTCCACCCCGTCAGGTCCACGCCTTCCGGCGCCATGAACTCGAGGAATTGGTAATTGTCGCGGCTATAGTCGTCGTTGTTGTAGTTCACCTCGTTAAGCCATGCGCGGCCGGGGGAGACCGTGTCGAGGATCGTGAACGCGCTGAAGTTTTCGCCAAAGCCGTATTGCGCGTTGAAGTCTTTCGGCCAGTACCATTCGGGCTTCACCCATTCCGAGGCCGTCAGCTTGTGGGGGGTCGGAAGCTGCTCTTCCGCATCACCCTTTTTCTTGTACTCTGCCCACACGTAGTACTGCACCACCGCGTAGGACTTTCCGTTCTCCGCGTTCACGGGCGAGATCACGCTCGCCGGATTGTCGTACGTGCTGCGGAAGATAAGGTTTTCCTTGTCCACGCAGGTAAGCGTGGCCTCATAGCGGCTGGCACCTTCGATTCCCTTCCAGTTTTCGTAGCCCCATGGGGTCTCGCCCACGTAGGCCGCCATCTTGACGACGATGCTGTCCATATCCAGCTCGTCTGACATCTGTTGCGGCTCGATCCGCGCCTGGATTCCCCACGACTCGCCCAAAAGCGGCTGTTCGTTGCGATCGTTGATGTTGGTGATCGCAATCGACTTCTCGCCGTTGAGATTCGATCTGAACGGCCGCACGTCAAAGAACTTGAGCCTCGGCCCCACCGGCTCGGACACCGACACCTCGTCCAGGAACACGCGCTGAATTGGGCGATAGTCTTCGTAGGACGGCTTTTCCCACCATTCGTCCTTCGTCGCCTTGTCCGTGCCGCGCCCGTGCCGCGCGCCGCCCACCTCCAGGCGGACGGACTTAACCTGCTCCTTGACCCACGTTTCGTCGTTCGTCTGCCAGTTGTACGTCTGGTACGTGTTGTTGGAAATCACAAACTCTGCCAAACGCGTCCAAGCCTGCCCGTCCCGCGGATCCGTCTGGTATGCGCCGATGTCCTTGGAACCGTACAGGATCACGACGGACGGGCTCGTCGCGTTCGTCTCGAACGTTCGCGCACGGAAGCTGACGCTGGCGATGCCGTTCGTAATCTCCGGACTCTGCACGAACGGGTTGTTCTTGGCGTACGCCTCCTCGGCGCCTTCGCCCGTCTCGCCTAAGCCGATGCCGTAAGTCTCAGGCGCCGCCGGATTGTTGTCCACCGGCAACGCCGAGAAGTTGAGCGAGCAGGAGAGACCGTCCGGCGAATCCGTCAGGTACGCCCAACGCCCCGGATCGCCACCACCGCCCCAGCCCTCGGTGTGAAGGTTCCATCCCCACCAGGACCGCGCGTCCAACGGCGGCTCGTCGTAGCAGAAGATGCGCGTAACGATCACCTTTCCGTAGTCGAGGTCCCGCGTCACGCGATCCTCCGCCTGCGCGAGCGCGTTCGAGACCACCGCCGGATCCATCACCAGACGCATCAGCCCCTTGTGCGGCGCGCGCAGGCTGAGGAAGTACGTGCGTGTACCTTCCTTGAGCTCGTTTGGCGGCAGGCCCTTGAACGACCAGTTTGTAAGAGTTGTCCAGTTCGCGCTGTCCGCAGGCTCGCGCGTACGGGTGTAAACCACGCCTTCGTCGACGAGGTTCGTGCTAATCTGGAGGCGCAGGACGGCGTTGGAGTCCGCGTCCTTGTAGCTGAAACTAAAGAGCGAAAGGCCATTGTCGAGCCACCTGGAGCGAATACTCATCGGATAGTATGCGTTCTGGTACTCCGGCCCGTCGATCGGATAGCTTCTTGTCGGCTGCAGCACGCACAGCTTGCTTGCCGTTCGGACGCGCAGGATCACGCACCCGCAGCCGCCCCTGCCGCCGGCGTTCGTGCCGGCCGCGCCGCTATGAGAACCGCCCGCGCCGCCGCCGCCCAAACCGTCCGTTCCGTCCATGTAGTCGCGGTCGGACAACGCCGCCCGCGCCGGCGGCCCCTTGCCGCCGCCGCCCCTGCCGCCCAGGCCGCCCTGGGCCGAATTGGGCGTCTTGTTGCCGTCGCCGCCGCCGCCGCCGCCGCCGCCGCCATAGTAGCGGATCTCGCCCGTTATGTCACTTGCGCGGCCCGCGCCGCCGTCGCCGGCCTTGTTGTCCGTGGCGTTGCCGTCCTGGCCCATGCCGAGTTCGGTAAGGTCCGCGCCGCCGCCGCCGCCCGCGCGGTCGCCGTACGCCCTGCCGCCGGAATTCCCCTGTCCGGCCGTGCCCGTGGCGCGAGAAGAGTAATAGCCATTGTCGTTGCCCTGCGCCGCGCCGCCGCCCGTCGCGTTGCCGCTTGCCGCGTTGCGCTGGCTCCAGCCCGCGCCGCCACCGCCGCCCTTCGCGTCCGCCAGGGACTTTCCGGGAATGCCTGTCACGCGCGAGAGGCCGCCGTTGCCGCCAGCCTTCCAGTTGGCGCTGTCGTTGTTGCTCTTGTAGTAGTTGTCGCCGCCCGCGCCCACCGTGATGCGGATGGTCGTGCCGGCCGGCACCGTCGCGGGCGCGTCTTCCCAGTGGTACTCCTGCACACCGCCGCCGCCGCCGCCGCCGCCGAGCGTCCATCCGCCCGCGCCGCCGCCGCCCACCAGCAGCACGCGGTCGATCACCATGTCGATCTGCGGCGTGAACGTCACCATGCCAGGCTCGTTGAACACGAACGCGTATCCGTTCGTCTCGCCCGCCGGAATCACGTCGTACGCGCCGTCGATGTCCGCCGCCGTCTCAATCGAAGCCATCGTGTAGGCCCACTCGTCATACCGGCCGTTCTTGGAAGAGAGATCCGGCGTATCCCCCGCGCGCCAGGACTTCACCTCCACGCTGTCGATCACGATCTCCGCGTCGCCAGGGCCCGTCTGCAGGCGCACCAGGTAGTCCGGCGCCACGCACGGCGCGAACGAGAACGTGTTCGTGGCGAACGCCGTAATGTTCGTCTCCCAGCCGCTGTCGATCCAGTTGCCTTCCTCCTTGCCCAACTTCGAATACAGCAGCTTGATCGTCTGGTTCGCAGGAATCAGGGCCGTAAAGCCAGAGGCGTTGTAGGTAGTTTCACCCACGGCGTACGGCTTCCAGTTCTCCTGCGGATAGTCCCAGTCCGAATATGTGCTGTCGTGCCTTGTCCCGGCGTCGATTCCGCGCGTGTAGTCGGACGCGTCCAGGAAGTCATGCGTGTAGAGATTCCCGAAACCAGCCTGGCAACCCACGGATCCGACGCCGGGGGAGCCGCCCCTTTTCAACGCGTCTGGCGAATCGTCCCTGTACGCGACGACGCGTATGACGCCGGTATCGGCGGAGAGATGGCTGGTGTTCCGGTTCGGCGAAAGATATCCGTCCAGATGAACCGACCCGCTCGCATCCGAATACAGCGAAAGGCACATGCATGTCCAGCGATAGAGCCGCGCGTCGTCGTTGTTCATCGGGACAAGCAGGTTGTTGAAGCTGCCGATCGTCCTGCTGCCGGTCGAGTCTGGCGCCGAATTGAGCCCGCCACCCACGCCGTATGCCGATTGCCCGCTCGTCACGGTGGCGTTGCCCGACGTCCTGAGCACGTTGGACACCAGCAGCGTCTCGACCTCTTGCCGCCAACGGTAGAGCGCCACCGTCAGCTGGCGGTCCCCGCTGCGCGTCACGCGGAACTCGTAGCAGCCGTTGCGCGTCCCCTGATAGTAGCCGACGAGCGAGACAGACGGATTCGCCGGCGAGATGTCCAATGGGTTGTACTGGCTCTCGTACAGGCGGCTCATCGTCACCTTCGCGCTGACGGCGTAGTTTTGCTTCCCGCCGGCGAAATAGTCGTAGCAGAAGCCGCCGAAGGTTGGAATCTGCGCCACGCGCGCCGCGAAATCCACCGTGCCGATGCCGTTCGGCGCGGGGTCTTTCGTGATGAGCGACAGCGCGCCCTCACCCTTCCCGCTCAACTGAAGAGCCGTCCCGAATCCGAAACGCTCGACGGGGACGCGGTAGCGCGGCACGAACATGCTGTTCTCGGAACTCCAGCCGTTCGGCGTCTTCCATGCGCCTTTTGCGTACAGGGGATAGTTGGGATCGCCGTCCTCCACCTCGAACGGTTCGCGCCAAAGCGTATTGGAATATTTCGTGGCCGACCAGTCCGAGATCGCCGCGTCCCACCGATGCTTCACGTCCGAGACGCCGGTCGTGCTGGAGTAGTCGCCGCGATAGCCGTCGTTCGCGTCCGTCCACATGTTGAAGTTCTGATAGGCCCCGCGCGAAAGCGCGAAGGTCCCCTTCTCGTCGTTGAAGTCGATCTGCAGATGCGTGGCCGAACCGTCAAGATCGACCTCTGCGTTATACTTGTCGGACAATGAGCCGGACGCCGCCATCGTGTACGGGAGATACGGCACGTTCGTGCTGTTGGCGTACCAGACGTTGGTGGTGACGTTGAATGTGGAGAGCATGTCGTTCGCCGTGTACTTCACGCCCTCGAAGTGGAATCGGATGCGCTCGCCGATGGCGTTGGTGGGAATGTAGTAGTGGTAGCGCCACGCATGGTCGCCCACAAGCTCCATCTTCGTCCGCTCGTTGTTCTCGACCTTGTGCAGATTGACGCCCCACGCGCCGTTGGTGGTCAC
>CAMNLN010000178.1 GCA_946543025.1 uncultured Verrucomicrobiota bacterium | reverse complement strand
TCTACCGCAGTCGGGCCCGTGTAGGTGTTCGCGCCGGAAAGCGTCAGGAGTCCGGTGCCCGTCTTCACGAGGCCGCCGTCCACGCCCGTGAGCGCCGGGTCGTGCAGGAGCGGCTGCGCGATCTCGTACGCGCCGTCGCCCGCGTTCGCCGTGGAGATCACGGCGCCGTTCGTCGAGACGTACGCCGCCGTGAGGCCCGTCAGCGTGCGGTTCGCCGCCGCCGCGCCGTAAGGCGCGAAGGTGCCGCCGTTGAAGTAGAGATAGCCTTTGCCGCGCGTGAGCGTGACGCCTTCCACGCCGAACACGCCGCCGTTCATCCAGATCGTGCCCATGTTGTTTGCGTTGAGGCAGAGGTCGCACAGCCCGCCGACGTCCAGAATGCCGCCGTTCACGTAGACGTAGCCGTCCGTCGTCTTGTAGGTGGTGTTCGTGCTCGTCTGCGCGCTGTTGACCAGGTTGAGCGCGCCGAGCACGTCGAGCCGGCCGCCGTTGACCTCGAGCGTCGACCTGTAGTTCGCCTTGCGGATACGCTGGTGCCCCATGACAAGCGACGTCTTCACGTGCCAGTAGCCGCCGTTCATGACGAGCCTCGGGTTCACGAACACGGCCTGGTCGGCGGTCTGCACCGTGCGCACCCAGCCAGACGTGACCACGCCGCCGTTCACCTCGAAGAGCGTGTTGCCCAGCTTGGTGGAGCCGTGGTAGTAGTCGTTGTAGTGGGCGTTGAGCGTCAGGACGCCGTTGTTCATGACATACGCGCAGTCCTCGCCCGGCACCGTGTCGAGGCCGAGGTTGAAGTTGTCGCAGTAGACGTTCGGCGCGTCGTTCGGGTCGCCCACCGTGCCCTGGATGATGCGTCCCTGCGAGACGTTGCCCTTGCGGTGCGTCGCGCGCGGCGCGTCGCCGTTCTCGCCCATGTACGTGTTCGCCCAGCCCGTGTTGTCGTGCGACGAGTCACCGAGCGTGAAGTTCCCGTTGCCCGTCAGCTTCAGGTCGCCCGCGCCGACCTTGATGAAGCCCGTGCTGGAGGCCGTGATCGACTTCACGCCGAGCGTCGTGCCGGCAGGAATGTCGAGGATGCCCGCGTAGCCCCCGCCGCTGACGAGGCGGAAGCCGGGAATCGTCGTGCTCGGGCCCGTATAGCGCAACGTGCCGCGCGAGATCTCGAGATGGTTCGACGCCGTCATGAAGTCGAGGTTGTCCACGATCGTGCGTCCGCAACCAGTCGCCAGGATGGACACCCCGACGGGATTGTGTATCCTGACTTCGCCGCCGCCTGTCGCGTGGCCCCGGTTCACGACGATCACCGAACTGTTGGCGGAGACGCCGCCCGCAAAGTCGATGGATGCGCCCTCGGACGTGTCGATCATCGCACGGGCGCCGAACGACACGGGCACGTTGAACGTGTGCGCGCCGCTGTCCGCCGCGAAAGGCAGCGACCGGCCCGTCAACGCCGTCGCGATCTTCAGGAAACCGCCGGAGAACGCGTAGCCGTTCGCCGACGACCCGCCGGCGAGCGAAATGCCGCCGACGGTCGTCAACCCGTCCAGCGCCACCGGCACGTTCGCCGCCGCCGCGGGCAGGAAGTTCGCCTGCTCGTCCGCGTCGGCCGGCGGCTCGTTGCCGTTCCAGTTTGAAGAAACGTCCCAGCCGCCTCCGCCAGACGTCGCCGTCCACACGCGGCCCGACGCGTCGTACGTCCGCGGCGTCCCGGCCGCCGTCGCCGCTATCTTCACGACGAGTGCCTTCCAGTCCTTGTACGTGCCGCTCGGCACCGTCACGACCGAATACGTGACCGACTTCGCCAGCGGATGGTTCGGCACGGTGAACTTCGTCAGATCCAGGTCGATGCCGGCGCGGAACACGAGGCCGGTGAACGTCCCGACCTCCATGTCGAACGCCTGGTACGTGGTGATCGGATGGGTACGGAACGCAACCGGCGAGAGGACGTTCAGCTCGCCCGTCACGATGATGTTGTTCTGCGTCTTCGCCTTGTCCTTTTCCTGATTGAGGTCCAGCAGCACAAGTTCCGTCGCGCCAACCGCGCCGAGCGTCAGATTGCTCACCGTCGCGTAGTCGTTGTATTGGCGCAGGGACGACCCCGGCTCCACCTCGACGGTGGAATTGCCGAGCGCCGTCGTCAGCGGCAGGATCGTCGAGCGATCCGTGACGCGGACCGGGCCCGTGAGCGTGTTCTTGTTGAAGGCCGTTCCCACGGCCACCGTGCCGCCGCCTCTGATCGTGAGGCCGATGTCCTCCTCCGCGGACTCGGGATCCGCCTCGACCTTCTGGTTCAGGTAATGCCAATAGCGCTGCGGAAGGCCGAGGCCCCGGTCGTCCGACGTGTCGATGACCGTGCGCCGCGCCAGGTAGAGATGTGTCAGGCTCTTCGTCTCCGTGTTGCCGGTTGACGCAACGTACGGCCGCCACGTGCCGCCGTCGAAGCGGATGACGGACGACGCCGAACCGCTGCCGTTGATGCTGCCGGCCTCGAACACGGCGTCCGCGAGCACGTTGATCTCCGTGTCCGTCCCGTTCTTCAGCGCCATCGTCCCGTACACGGCGAACGTGCAGTTCGTGAGCGTCATCCGCCCCGGCCCCCACGCGCCGTTGTTCTTGATGGAGCTGCCGCCAATGGCTGTGGCCCCTCCGTTGAACGCCGTGCAGGTCGTGACGCCGCCCGACTGGTTCCAGGTCGTCGAGGGCGGACAGGCCGGGTTGCCGGGCACGGACTGGAAGTTGAGCGTGCCGATCTCGAACGTGCCGCCCGTCATCGTCACCAGCGTGCTCAGCACGTGCGTCTGCATGTTGTCGTAGCCGATCTGGAGCGTGCCGGTCTTGAGGAAGCCGCCGTTGACCGTGATCTTCGCCTGCGTGCCGCCTTCCGGGTACGTCCCGTTCGAGCCGTTATAGTAGCTCGGCTCCACGTAGTTGCAGATGAACGTGCCGCTGTTCATCACGAACTCGCCCGCAGTCTCCTGCCGCCCGTTCACGGCGCTCGCCGTGCAGCCGCCGATGTCCATCTCGCCGCCCGACAGCACGATGTACGGCTCGGCCTCGGTGCCGCCCTCCTCGCCGATGATCAGCCGACCGTCCGCCACCGTCACGTGCTGGAACGTGTCGACGGGCGAGTCGCCGTACAGGCCGATGCCAAGCATCTGGCTCTTGCCCTTGTTCGTGTTGCCGAGGTTGAACGCGCCGGGGCCCTTCAGAACCAGATCGCCCGGTCCCGTCTTCGAGAACGCCGACGTGCCGATCAACACGGCCTCGAGCGTGAGGTCGTTCGCCACGTCGAGGATCGCCTGCTTGCTCGCGCCCGCGTTGAGGGTGAGTCCCGGCACCGTCTCGCCCGTGCCCGTGTACGTGAGCGTGCCGGGGCCCAGCACGAGCCGTGTTGCATCGTCCACCCACGCGAGCGAGTCCATCACCGTCGTGCCGCTGCCGGTCACGACCTTGCCCGTAAACTCCGCGCTCACGTTCGAAACCGTCACCGTGCCGCAGCCCGTCGCGTTCGTGTTGATGCCCACGATGTCCGCGCCGGACAGCTCGGCGATCGTCAAGTTGCCGGGCACGTCGGCGTCGTCCGCCGCGCCGCCCAACGTGTTGTAGACCGCCGTCGCGTCCGCGACGACCGCCGGCGCCGACGCCTCCACGCCGCGCGCGAACGTCACCGCGAGCGTCGCCGTCGTGCCGTCGTCCGTCACGGCGAAGACGGGCGTGCCCCTCACGTACGACGCCGACGGGCTCTCCAGCACGGAACATGCGGCCAGTGTCTCCAGCGCGGCGCGGCTCGCCACGGGCGCCGTGATGATGGGGTAGGTGCCGCCGGGCGTCGTCGCGGCCGAAACCGTGCCGGCGGCGAAGATCGTCACGGCAAGCGTCGGGCTGCCGAGCACCGCCACGCCGTCCGTCGCGGCGAGCGGCATGACACCCGCGTCCATGCGCAGGGTCAGCTTGGGCGCGGTCGCCGCCGAGCCGAACGTCGCCGACTTGACGGTCTGCGTGATCGTTCGGTCGAGGAAGATGCCGCCTTCCCAGACGAAGTCCGAGTTCGGGGACATCGCGCCCGTGTCGACGAACGTCAGGACGCCTTGCTTCAGCACGGTCGGCCCGGTATATTCCTGCGCGAGCGTGCCGAACTCGTTGGTGGAATTGTTGTTCACCGCGTCGATCACAAGGCCGCCGTCCTGATCCAGGCCGTCCGCCGTCGTGAACGGACAGCGCATCACGAACGAGCCGGCGGCAATCGGACGAATCGTCAGGCTGTCCGCGCCAAGCTTCATCGTCGCGGCGGCGGCGCGCGGGAACGCATGGCGGCCCTTGGACCGCTTCTGAAGCGTCGCGCCGCTGAAGAAGAGGCTCATCTCTCCCCCATCGCGCTGGATTTCGTCCGCGACAAGCGTACCGCGCACAACTGATACGGTGGACGTGCCGCCGGCCTTGTTCGTGAACTTCGTCATCGAAAGCGTACCGTCCTCCTCCACGCGGATGTCCGTCTCGCCTGCCGTATTCGCGTACGTCGTCATCGTCAACGAGCCGCCGCCTGCGACCTTGATGCCCGTAACGCCCAACTTGTTGTCATACGCCGCCATCGTCATCGTCCCGCCGTTCGTGACGGTCACGTAGATCACGTCGTCCTTTTGATTGATGAATTTAGCCAGCTTCAGCATGCCGCCGCCCGCCACGACGACGTTGTTCGTCGTATCCACGTTGCCGCTGCACCGGCTCGTGCACGATTCAAGCGCCACCGACATCGATCCGCCCGTCACCTCCAGCGTGGAGTGCGCGCCGCGGTCGTCGCCCAGGTACAAGCCGCCCAGCATCGTAAACGTGCCGCCGCGAACCTCCAGACGCGGCGCGCTCAGCTGCGGGAAACCCTCGTAGCCGATCTTGTTGCGGCCCAAGGAGAAGTTGGTGCATACGACCGTGCCGCCCGTCACGCGGAACGTAGACTGCGGCAGGCGCTCCGGCGTCGTGTTCGTCGTGCCGTTGTAGCAACCGTGCATGATCCAGTTGTTGAACGTCACGTTGCCGCCGACGATCTCCAGCGTTCCCTCCTTCTCCTGTTCGCCGTCTTCGGCCGTCCACCCTCCCATGCCAAGGTTGGTGCCCGCCCCAAAGGAATACGTGCCTCCGCCTTCGCCGATGACCAGCTTTCCTTCCAGCACCTGGAAGCCGCGATAGCCCTTTGTCGGCGCGTCCCCGTTCGCATTCGGAACGAAGCGAGACTGGAAGCCGCTCTGGTTGTCAGCCAGGCACCCCGCCACGTTGAACCTGCTGTATCCGGGGCCCGCGAGGTGGAGCGTGCCGGGGCCGGTCTTCACAAACGAGCCGCGCGGCTGGATGATGTCGGACGCGATGGTGAGGTCGTTGGAGACGTCGTAGATGGACGCGAGCGAGTAGGTGTCGTTCGTGAACGGACGGTCGGTCCAGCCGCCCGCCGGGCCGACGTAGCGGAACGTGCCGCGCCCGACGGAGACGAGGCCCTCCGCGCCGACGCTGGATGCATGGCCGGTGGCAGCCAGCTTGTCGACCACGAGCGTGCCGCAGCCGAGCGTCGTCTTGCCAACGTAGCCGTTGACCGGGTTGAGGCGCACGATGCCGCCGCCGGACATGCCGCCGTTGACCGTCACGTCCGTCTCGCCCGTGATGCGCGCGGTGACGTTCGTCGAGACACCGTTTCCGGGGTCGATCGTCACCGTTGTCGCCATCGCCAGTCCCGCCGAGCATACGCCGACCAGCAAAATCAAACCAGCCTGTCTATTCACCTTCATCCTCCTCTAACATGGCTTTTTGCAAGCAATGACGCCCTCCCTGTGGACGCAACTGCCCGTTTTTGGCGCATCATACCAAAGGAACGCCGAATCGTCAAATGGCGAATCCCTCGCAGTCCCTTGCCCCTTATCCCGGATTTTTGTTTCCGGAACAAGTGCGGCGTACGCTCTTGCGCCGACACACCTCCTTTTGGTAATATGGAGATGTTTCAAGAGAAACTGAAGGCGCAACATGACACCAACGGAGCTGGTCAAGGAGAAGTACGAGCGGACCAAGGAGAAGCTTGGACAGGCCAAGGCGTTCGTCGCGGAAGGCGTGTGGTCGGTCGACGAGGCCTCGCTGCCCCGCGGCAAACGGTTCTGCGTACGGGCTCTCCGCTTCTTTCAGGCGACGTTTCTCGGCTTCTCGCGCCATCGGTGCGCCCTTCACGCGGCTGGCCTGACCTACTACTCGCTGATGTCGCTCGTGCCGGTCCTTTGCCTGCTCGTCCTCCTTGCGAGAGCCTGCGGCGTAGGGGACTTCGCCCGCGAGAAGATCAACGTCACGATCGACCAGATGATCGCCAACTTCGAGAAAGGCCCCGAGAAGCTGCCCGACTTCATGAAGAAGAACCAGACCCCCCAGCAGATCGAGGCCAAGCGCCAGGCCGCGCAGGATTTCGCACGGCAGGCGCGCCAGCTCTCGAACGACGTCTTCGATCGCATCGCCAAGGTCAACCTGCGCCGAGTGGGATTCTTCGGCTTGGCCCTGCTCCTGTGGACCGTCGTCTCGACGTTCGGGATGGTCGAGCACGCCTTCAACGAGGTCTGGGAGGTGCCCAAGCCGCGACCGCTGTGGCGAAAGTTCGTCCTCTACGCCGTCGTGGCCCTCGTCTTGCCGCTTCTTATAGCCCTTTCCCTGTCGATGCCGATCCTTCACGTGGTGCAGGCGGCGCTCGACGCCACGCTCGGCGCATCGTCCTACACAAAATGGGTGGGCGACGCACTCATGTCCATCCTCAACTCCCGGCTGTTCTCAATCGCCTTTACGCTTCTCTTCACGATCGCCGCGTTTACGTTCATCCTCAACTTCATGCCGCACCGCAAGGTTCCTCTCCGCGCCTCGGTCAACGCGGGCATCATCACGGCGTTCCTCTTCGGCGGATGGATGAAGCTCTGCGCCATCGCGCAGGTCGGCATCGCCAAGTCGAACGCCATGTACGGTTCCTTCGCCTTCATTCCCATCATCCTCGCCTGGCTCTACATGAGCTGGCAGATCATCCTGCTCGGCGGCAACATGACCTATGCGTTTGAGTGCATCCATTCTGGCCGGCGCCCTGGCGCTGACAACGATTCCGAGGCTTGAGGCGGCCATCCGTTTCACGGATCCCGTCTGGCGACCCGACCTCGGCATTTCCGTTCCTTCGCTCGCAGACGCCGCAACGAAGCCCCTGGAGCTGCCGAAGGCCGACTCTTTCCTCGTGTCGTCTTCGGACGGCGAACGACGGCTCGAAGACCGGTTCGACACCTTCGACCTCTGGACCGCGCAGACGAT
>CAMNLN010000177.1 GCA_946543025.1 uncultured Verrucomicrobiota bacterium | reverse complement strand
GAGCGTCTTGCCCTTCAGCCAGTCGAGCGGCAGCTCCTCGCGGCTCCACACGTCCTTCAGGAGACGCGGCGCGTGGCGGCACTCGATGATCTCGGCGGTCTTGTTGTACGCGCGTATCTGCTCGCGGACGGCGGCCGAGTTGCCGTCGGACTTCGTGAGAAAGATGAAGTCGGCGCGCGCGATGTGCTTCGCCGGTTCGCGCAGGACGCCGCGCGGCAGCATGTGCCCGTTGCCGAAGGGGTTCGTCTTGTCCACGAGCACGACTTCGAGCGAATGCTTGAGCTTCTGGTACTGGAAGCCGTCGTCGAGGATGAGCGTGTCGCACCCGAAGCGGGAGATCGCGTAGCGTCCGGCCTTCACGCGGTTGCGGTCCACGAGCACGCAAACGCCCGGCAGGTTGGCGGCGAGCATGTACGGCTCGTCGCCGCCCGTCGCCGCGTCGAGCAGGATATGCTTGCCGTCGGAGACGACGAGCGGCTTTTCGATCACCTGCGAGAACATGCGCTGCCACCACGGCGCCTCCTTGCGCCGATAGCCGCGCGAGAGGATCGCAACCTTGCGCCCCGCGGCCGTCAGCTCGTGCGCGAACTTCTCGGTGACGGGCGTCTTGCCCGTGCCGCCCGCCGTCACGTTGCCGATGGAGATCACCTGGCAGCCGAGCGGGAAGCGCCGCAGGACACCGGTGCGGTAAAAGAAGTAGCGCACTGAGACGACGGCGAGGAATACGCACGAGAGCCCCTTCAGGAGCGCGAGCAGCGCGCGTACGCCTGCCGGTTGGCCGCGGTCGGCGCCCGGCTGCTGGATGATTTTCACGAGCGCATGCTCCAGACGCTCGACGTAGCTGACTTTCTGCTTTTGCACGATGCGTAGATTATACCGCATTCGGCCGTGCGCGCGCAACGCCCGGCCGCACGTCCGCCGTCTGCGCGACAAAAAAAGAGCATGCCCGCCGATCGGCACGGGCATGCTCAGGCAGTTCGCCGAACTGCTCGGGTACTTACTTCTTCGCCTTCTTGGCCGCCGGCTTCTTCGCAGGAGCCGCCTTCTTGGCCGGGGCCTTCTTCGCAGGAGCCGCCTTCTTCGCAGGGGCCGCCTTCTTGGCAGGAGCCGCCTTCTTCGCAGGCGCCTTGCAGCACTTCTTCGCGCACGGCTTCTTCGCAGGAGCCTTCTTCGCAGGAGCCGCCTTCTTGGCGGGAGCCTTCTTCGCTGTAGCCATTTCTGTACTCTTTCTTTCGTTCGCTGACTTGCGGCGCACCGAACTACGGCGCACTAACCGCTCGTCTGCAAGAATGATACAAAAAAATTCGTGCGTTGCAAACAGAAAAAGTGAACGTCCTGAAAAAAATCCTTCCCGCCTGTTCCCGTTCCGTTGAACGGCGCGGCGCGACATGCTATAATCCGCCCCGATGAAGATCCTCCAGATACTTCCGGCTCTGGGAACGGGCGGCGTCGAGCGCGGCACCGTCGAGATTGCGCGTGCGCTCGCGGAAGCCGGCATTCCCAATGCCGTCGCATCCGCCGGCGGCCCGCGCGTCGCCGACCTCGACGCGCTCGGCGTACCGCATTTCGCGCTGCCGCTCGCGAGCAAGAACCCGTTCGTCATCTGGCGCAACGCCGCGCGTCTCGCGGACCTCGTGCGACGCGAGGGCTTCACGCTCCTGCATGCCCGCTCGCGCGCGCCGGCCTGGAGCGCGTGGTGGGCCGCGCAACGCGTCGGCGCCACGTTCCTCGCCACCTTCCACGGCGTCTACGGCACCTCGCCGCGGTTCCTCAAGATCCCCTACAACCGCGTGATGACGAAAGGCGCGAAGGTCATAGCCGTGTCTAACTTCGTGAAGCGCCACGTCGTCGAGACGTACGGCGTGCCCGAAGAGAAGGTGATACGCATCCACCGCGGCGCGGACACGGAGACCTTCCGCCCCGATGCCGTCACGCCCGCGCAGGCCGCCGCGCGCAAGGCCGCCCTCGGCTTCGCGCCCGACCTCCCCGTCGTCACCCTCCCCGGCCGCCTCACGCGATGGAAGGGACAGGCCCTTCTCCTCGACGCGCTCGCACGCATGAAGCGACGCGCGCTCGGCTGCCTGTTCGTCGGCTCCGACCAGGGCCGCACGGACTACACCGCCGAGCTGAAGGCGACGGCCGCGCGCCTGCCATCCGAAACGAAGGTCGTCTTCCTCGAACACGCCGACGACATGCCGTGCGTCTACGCGCTCAGCGACGTCGTCGTCAGCGCTTCCACCGACCAGCCCGAGGCGTTTGGCCGCATCATCCCCGAAGCGCAGGCGATGGGCGTCCTCGTCGTCGGCACCGCGCACGGCGGCGCGTGCGAGACGATCGACGACGGCGTCACCGGATTCCTCGTCCCCCCCGGCGACGCCGACGCGCTCGCCGCAAAGCTCGATGAAGTACTCAATCTCCCCGCCAGCCGCGCGGACGCGATCCGCGCCGCCGCCCTCGCTTCCGTACGCGAAAACTTTTCCACCGCGCGCATGTGCGCCGAGACGATCGCCCTCTACCGTTCGCTCGGCGGACAGGTTTGATATAATGCCGCCATGCAACCGATCGAATACATCGACCGCACGACCGGCGAGAAGGTCGTCGAATCCGTAATGGGCGACAAGGCCCTCCGCTTCGCCTACGAAACATTGCTCGGCCGCACCCTCTGGCCCGTCCTCTTCGGCTCGAAGCTCGTCTCCGCCCTGATGGGCCGCCGCTACGATTCGCCGCGTTCGCGCAAGGCGATCCGTTCGCTCGCCGCGATCCCCGGCTGCAATGCCGACGAGGCCGAGAAGCCAGTCGCCGACTATGCGTCCTTCAACGACTTCTTCACGCGTCGCCTGAAGCCGGGCGCGCGCCCCACGGGAGACGGCGTGGTCAGCCCCGCCGACGGGCGCCTCATGCTCTATCTCGCCGCCGACGCCGACAAGCCCTTTCCTCTCAAGGGCGCCGTGCGCAGCCTGCGCACGGTCTTCGCCGACGATGCGCCGGGCGGTCTCTACGATATCGCCGTCGTCCGCCTCGCGCCCGTCGACTACCACCGTTTCCACTTCCCGTGCGCCTGCCGCACGCCAGATCCCGTGCGCGTCATTCCCGGCAAATACCACTCCGTCAATCCCATCGCCCTCCTGCGCTACCCGGACGTCTATGCCGACAACGAACGGCAAATCGTCGCGTGCGACGCGGACTTCGGCCGTTTCTGGCTTGTGGACGTGGGCGCGTTCGGCGTGGGCACGATCATACAGACGTATTCCGGCGACGCTCATGCGAAGGGTGACGAGAAAGGCTACTTCAAGTTCGGCGGCTCTACCGTGATACTCGTCACGCGCACGGGCGCGCTCGCCTACGACAACGACCTCGTGCGCAACTCCGCCGCCGGAATCGAGACGCGCGTCCGTTGCGGCGAGCGCATCGCCACGCCAGCGGGTACCGCCGCTTGACGCAGAACCGCCCCGCTACAGTTTTTTCGCGAGTCCCTCTTGCATCCGACGGCCAGATTCGGTATAATGTTGTTCGTTTTCACCCTCCGTGGGGATATAGCTCAGTTGGTAGAGCGTCTCAATGGCATTGAGAAGGTCAGGGGTTCGACTCCCCTTATCTCCACCATCCCGACGAAGATGTCGCATTCTGGCCCCAATCATGAAACAGCAACGGCATCATCTTTTCACGATTCTCGCGTGTGCGCTTGGAAGCGTCACGATTCTCATCGGTGCCTGGAAAAGCGTCGTGCGCCATCGAGCGGCGCGGGAGATGGCCGAACGAAAGGAATTCTTCGCGCGATTCGGCCTCGACTCCGACGGTTCGCGGGAATTCGTCGCCCTGCCCAAGGCGCTCACGTGCAACGCCCTCTCTGCGCGGCTCGGAGAAGCCCTCTTCATCGACAAGAGGCTCGCCCGCAGCCCGTACCGCGTCTGCGGCGCCTGCCATCGGCTGAACGAAGGCGGCATCGACGCGCGCGCGCTCGACGGCCGTCTGCCGCGAACCGTCTACAACGCAATTTTCGCAGATGTCTTTCTCCATGACGGCAGCGTCACCGGCTTCCCAGCCCTCGTGCGGCACATGATCGAAAGCCCGAACCATTGCGCGGGCGGTCCGCTCTCCAATGTGGTCGCACGCCTTGCCGCCGACGAGAAGCTGTGCAAGCGTTTCCAGATGGCCTATCCCGACGGGCTCACGGAAGACAACCTCCTGGACGCGTTCAGCCAGTACCAGCGAACGCTCTTCTCCTCCGGCCTGCCGTTCGACCACTGGTGCAACGGACGCACCAACGCCCTCGATGCAACGCAGATAAAAGGTTTCGCTCTTTTTCGACAGCGGAAATGCACCGATTGCCATTACGGCCCCGCGCTCGGCACGCTCAAGGTCGCGGACGGGAAGAAAGTACCGGGATTGCGCGGACTTTCCCAGCGACGCGCCTATCTTCCCGATGCGCGCATCGACCTGAGAGCCGTCCTGACGCTCATGCCCGGCGGCGACCTCGAGTCGGAAGACCGCCGTGCGCTCACGGCCTTTCTCAAGTCTCTTTAAGGAAACAGCGCCAACGCCTGTCGCCGTTCGCCGCCACAGGCGGCTCTCCCTGCGTACAGGCGTCCGTCGCCTGCGCGCAGCGCGGCGCGAAGGCGCAGCCGGGCGGCCAACGGTCGGGCGGCGGCACCGTACCGGGAATATCCGCCAGCGGCGCGTCGCGCGGCGCATCCAACGCGGGGACGGCCGCGAGAAGCCCCTTCGTGTAGGGATGGCACGGAGCGGCAAGGACCTCCGTCACAGGCCCGGCCTCGACGATCTGCCCGGCGTACATCACGTTGACAAAATCCATGCGGCCGGCGACGAGGCCGAGATTGTGCGTGATGAGCAACACGGCCATGCCCGTCTCGGCGGCAAGGGAATCGATCAGTTCCAGCACCTGCTTCTGCGTCGTCACGTCAAGCGCGGTGGTAGGCTCGTCGGCCACCAGCAGGTCGGGCGCGGCGGCAAGCGCCATCGCGATCATGCACCGCTGCTGCTGTCCGCCCGAAAGCTCGCACGGATAGGCGTGGGCGGCGCGTTGAGGATTGGGCAGGCCTGTCCGCGCCAGCAGCTGGACGATTCGCGCGTCCTGCGCCGTACGGTCCATCTCGCGAGGCAAGGCCTCCCGGATCTGGTCGCAGATACGCATGACGGGATTGAGCGAGTCGGTCGGATTCTGGAACACGTAGGCAATGCGCGGCGGAACCTTGACCGAACCGGTGACCGTGGCGCGGTCGGTGGGCGAAAGTCGCATGAGCGAAAGGGCCGTGAGCGACTTTCCGCATCCCGATTCGCCCACGAGCGCCACATGTCCGTGCTCCGGCACCGTGAAGCTCACGTCGCGCACGGGTACGATCTCGCGCCCGTCGCGCCGGAAGGCCACCCGCAGGTTTTTCACGTCAAGAAGCATCACGACTCTCCTTCCTCGGGCAGGCAAACCTGCCACGGCCCATGTTCCCGCCATGTCCGCCAGACGTTTTCCGCCGTCTCGGCGGCCGACGCGCCGGCCGACACATACAACGGCGTCGCCTGATGCCTGAACCAGGTGTCCTGGCGCTTGGCGAGCTGCCGCGTACGCACGAGAATCTTTTCTCGTATGCGTACAGGATCCTCACCTTCAATGAACTCCTTGTAGCCGATCGCCGCAGAGGCCGTGTCAGACCAAACCGGATATTTTCGCCGAAGGTCGGCGACCTCCGTGGCAAGCCCCTGCATGAACATCTCGTCGAGGCGCACGGCGATGCGCGCGTGCAGAACAGCACGGTCAATCTGCAGGACGGGGTAGGCCGGAGGCGGCAATGTCCACTTGCGGTCGAGTCCGCGCAGGAGCGCCGAAAAATAGAGCCCCGTGCCGCCGACGACCACGACGGGGCGTTCGACGGGCACGGCGGCGAGCCAGCGTGCCGCCGCACGCAACCATGCCCCGGACGAAAAGTGATCGGCTGGCGTCACAAGATCGACCCCGCCCATGTCGAATTCAACGCGCTCCGCGCGAGAAGGCTTGGCCGTTCCCACGTCCATCCCCGCGTAGACCAGCATCGAGTCCGCGCTCAGAATCGCCGCCCCCATACGGCGTGCCAGCAACGTCGCCGCCGCAGACTTCCCGCTCGCGGTGGGACCGGCCAAGAGGTAGGCCTCACGCCTGACCATGGCGCGCGCGATCCTTTTGCTTGTGAAGCCTCTTTTCCCGCCAACTCTCGGCAAATCCCATCATGATCAACAGACCGGCGGCGATCGTGATGAACGTATCGGCCAGGTTGAAGCAAGGGAAATGGCGGACGCCCCAGTAGAAGTCGAACATGTCGACCACGCATCCGCGCGCCAGCCGGTCAATCAGGTTTCCAAGGATGCCGGCGTGCAGCAACAATTCGGCAATCGTCCCCACCGCCCCGGCAGGAAAGATGGCCCGGCGCTTCCAGACCAACACGATGATCGCAAGGCAGGCGAAGATTGCCAACGGCCATACGTATCCCTGCATCAACCCCCATGCCATGCCGCGATTCTCCACGTAGCCGAGGTTGAACAAGTTCGGAATCACCGGAACGGCCGGTTCGCCCTTGAGCCGACGAACCGCGAACTCCTTCACGACCTGATCGAGAAGAAGCAGGTTCATGACTGCCGCGAAGGAAAAGACAAAGCGCTTGAGCATCAGGCGTTACCGCAAATGATTCTCCATCTCGCTCTGGCACTCCATGCACGTGTGCACGAACGGCAGGTTCATCAGACGCGGCTTGCGGATCAGCTGCCCACACACCTCGCAAATGCCGTAGGTTCCCTCGGCGATGCGGTGCAAAGCCTCGTCGATCTTCTGGATGACCTTGTTCTGCGAATCGACCTGGCTGAGGTTCTGCAGGCGCATGAACGCATCCGACCCGTCCTCGTCCTCGCTGCCCCGCTCGTCCGTCTGCTCCAGCGCGTTCGTCCGCAGCGTGGCGGACTGTCCTAACGCTTCCTGGCGCAGGAGAATCAGCCGCTTGCGAAATTCAGCGAGGTCGGCCTCGGGGAATTGCTGCGTGTTCTTTCCCTTGGCGCGCGTCGTCGGCCGACGAGAAAGCTTGATGGCCGTGGTCTCGGCCTTCTTTTGCTCCTCGCTCTCGCGATGCTGCTTCTTCATCATCTCGGCGAAGGAAAACGCGAAAGCGCGGCTCTGGTTTTCGAAGGCGGTCGGCTCCTCCGGCTTCTTCAGCGGAGGTCGCACCGTCTTCTTGACCACCGTGATCGGCTTGTGTGCCGCTTCTTTCTTCGTTGTCGGCTGCGTCGCCTTTTTCACCGCAGGCTGTGCAGGCGCCTTCTTGACGGCCGGCTTCTTGACGGCCGGCTTCGCCTTGGCAGGCGACGGTTTCTTCGTCACGGG
>CAMNLN010000176.1 GCA_946543025.1 uncultured Verrucomicrobiota bacterium | reverse complement strand
ACGCTCGATCTCCAGGCACCCTTCGTCGGCGGCGCGGACCAGTCCTACGGCGGCGAGGGAACGTTGAAGATCTCCAGCCTGAAGCCCTCGACCGCCGCGTCGCGCGTCACTCTTTCTGATGCGCTGACCGTCGAAGCTCCGGCGGCATGGCCGACGGTCGACGCCGACGGCGCGGAGACGCCGCTCACGCTCGGCGCGTCGAGCGGACGCCCCGTAATCCGCGCGGCGAACGGGTGGACATACGGTCCGGCCGCCGGAACGACCACGGCCACCGTGCCGGCGGATCGCGCGGCGTACATCCGCGCGGGTGCGACGCTTGCCGTCGAGCCGGGCGGCGGCGTGGCGACGTTTGCCGATCCCGTGGCCGGCCCCGGCACGCTCGAGATCACGAACGGAATGCTGAGGACGACGGGCGGCATCGCACCCGAGACGGCGCTCGCCGTCGCGGCGAACGCCGAGTTTACGTGGGACGCGGACACGGAGATCGCCGCCCTTGCGGTCGAGCCGGACGGTACGCTGGCCTTTGCCGGCGGTGTGCTGACGGTGGCGGACGACGTGTCGCTCGCGGGCGTGAAGCTGCAGGACACGGGCAACGTGCTCGCTGGCGGTTCGGGATGGCATCGTGTCATCGTGGCGAAGTCCGTTTCCGGCGAGCCGGTCATGCCGCCCTCGTGGGAAGCCCGCCTCGTGTCGCTCGCGGACGGCTTGGTGGCCCTCGAGCTCCACGACGTGCGCGGGACAACCATCATCTTCAGGTGAATATGAAAATTGGTCTGATTGCCGTTTGCGGGCTGTTGTCGATGGCCGTGGTCGGAGCGGACGTGGTGAAGTCGGTAGACTTCACGGCGGCGGGCGGCGTGAAGTGCCGCCTCACGGCCGAAGGCGCGTCGATGTGGCGCGTGCGCACGGCGCTGGCCGACGGAACGTTTGCGGAGGTCGGGGCCGTGCAGGCGCTCGCCCGCTGGATGGGCGAGAAGATGCGCACCGCGCCTCGTCCCCTGCGCGAGACGGCGGAAGCGGGAGGGCGCGCGTTCACGGCGCCGGACGGTTCCAAGGCGCTATTGATGACGGACGGCTCGTCGCTCGCCTTCTTCTCGGCCACGGGGCGGAAGGTCGTGGAGGTCACGCGCCTCGCGCCGGATGCGAAGGGGAGCGTGCTCGCTGGACGGCTCCTGCCGCGCGAGGCCGTGTACGGGCTGGGCGAACGCCTGGACAGGCTGAACAAGCGCGGTACGCGCGTGAGGCTCTGCACCAGCGATGGCTACAACGATTCGTCCGCTTCCTACGTGGCGATTCCTCTCTTTTCCACCACGCGCGGCGGCGGCGTGTTTGTGAACGCCTACGAGATCATGACGGCCGACTTCGGCGCGTCCGCTCCGGACGAATGGCGCATGGAGATCGAGAAGGATTCGATCGACGCCTACTTCATCGCGACCGACCGGATGCGAGACGTTCCGCCGCGCTACATGGCGCTCGCCGGATGCCCGTCCGTCCCGGACGACTGGCAGTTCGGCCCCGTCGTCTGCCGCTACGCGCCAGACTTCGCCGCGTTCGAGGGGCCGACGGCGCGGAGCGTGCACGGGCACCTCACACTCGGGCTGGGACTGAAGAACATCGTCGAGAAGTACCGCGAGATGGGGGCGCTGCCCACGGCGGTGGTCGCGGAAGGGCGCGGGTGCGAGATTTTTGGGGCGACGCCCGATGAGCAGGAGAAGAACCGCGCCGAGTTCAGGAAGGCGCCGGACTACCTTGCGAAGGACGGCATCCGGTACATGATCTACATGGGCATGGGATCCGTGCTCTCGCGCCTCGCGCCCGGTTTTCGCCCGGAGTACGAGGTGCACGTGACCGTCACGGACGCCGCAGGCAACGTGAAGACGGAACGCACGAACATCATCCCGTTTATCACGTACAGGTCGAACAACCCGGACGTCAGCAAGCACCACAAAGGCAGCCGCTACCTCGACGTCACCGACCCCGACGCCTGGAAATGGTACCTGGACGAGGTGTGGCAGCCGCTCCTCGACTGCGGCGTGCGCGGCGCGAAGATCGACTTCTGCGAGGAGATGCCGGACGACGGTTCGCTCTATGGCGACACGCGCTTCCGCTACCGTTGGAAGCATCCGGAGGTGTTCGAGGGCGCGGCGATCCACCACGCCTATCCCACGTTCTTCATCGCAAAGCTCTGTCGCGACCTGACGGCGCGCCTCCAGGCGCGCGGGCAAGGCAGCTTCATGGCGCTTTCGCGCGGCGGCGGCATCGGCGCGCAGCGCGCGCCGTTCATGTGGGCGGGCGACCAGAAGCGCGACTTCGCGAAGCTCGACGACCAGCTCCTCGCCATGCTCAACGCCGGCGTCTCCGGCGTGCCGTTCATGACCTACGACATGGCTGGTTACCACTACACGGCGCCCGTGCAGACGCCGACGGCCGTCCGTAACCGCGCGACGGGCGCGTTCGACCTGTCGCGCGTCGAGCCGGGTCCGGACGAGGAAATCGTCTACCGCCGCTACAGCGGGGACCTGCCGCTCGACGCCGAGCAGCGGCTGTTCCTGCGCGGGCTCGCGTTCACGGCCTACAGCCCCTGCATCCAGACGCACGGCTACGTGCGCCATCCGTTCGAGTTCGACGCGGCCACGCGCGCACGGTACGTGGCGTATGCCGCGCGGCATCGTGCGCTCGCGGGGGAGATCGCCGCGGCGGCGCGCGGGGCCGCGGGCACGGGTCTGCCCGTTGTCCGCCCGCTCGCATGGGACTACCAGGAGGACGAGAACGTCTGGGACGTCGAGGACGAGTACCTCTTCTGCGACCGTTACCTCGTGGCCCCGATCCTTGCCGACGCCACGGTTCGCGAAATCTATCTGCCGCAGGGAACCTGGACGGAAGTCGATACCGGCGCGCGGCATGTCGTGCCGGCCGGCGGCAAACGGTTCTCGAAGGAGATCCCGTTCGGAAACATCGCGGTTTTCACTCGTCTTGTCAGCGAACGAGGCGGACAGGGCCGATGAGGCCGGAGGGGAGCAGCTGCTCGTTCTTCTTCCAGAGCCGCCACGTGGTGAACGTGTGGCGGCCTGTGGGGGAAGGCTTGCCCTCGAACACGCGGCGCGGGATGGACTGGATTCCTCCATTGCCCTTTGCCGTCATGCCGTACGTGGCGTCGCAGGGCAGGACATCGTCGCCGATCAGGCGGTTCGGCCAGAGGTTGGTGACCTTAAGTGAAAGATGAAGGGTGAAAGGTGAAAGGTGCGATGTCGCCGAGAACGGGGGCAACGCGTCCGTAATATCCACGCGGTAGGGCGGTTTCCAGAGGACGGGGAATATCTTGCCGTTCACGGTGACGGTGGCGACGTTCTTCACGTCGCCGAGGTCGAGGAACACGCGCTCGCCCGGCTTTGAGCGGGGAATGGACACGGTCTTTTTGTAGACGGCCGAGCCGGAATAGTAGCGGATGCCGTCGTCTGCGTGCCGGTCCCACGGCACGAGGAGATCGAACGTGACGGGCGATGACGGCGCGCCGCGTCCGTCGAGGAACGAGACTTCCCACGGGCCGTCGACAACCTGGGAGAACGGGCAGGTTGTCCGTGCTGGCGTGGTCAAGCCTTGGGTTTCTTTCTGGCGGAACACCACGAACGTCGCGCCGGAGGGATCGAAGTCGAGACGCACCACGGTGCGGCCATCCTCCGCGTACCAGTCCGTCGGCTTCGTCGCGTGTCCGGTTTCGGGGTCCCATATCTCCGGCGTACGGCCCGTGACGCGGAAGGCGGCGACGAGCGAGACGGGCGTCTCGTTCGGCAGGGCGACGAAGTAGACCTCGGAGCCATCAGGGGCGAGGCGGTGTATCCAGCGGATATCCTCGGCGCAGGACGGCGTGAGGCAGGCGAAGTCGGGGCCGACGCCGCGCGCGGCGAGCGTCTTGTCCACGTCCGTGCCCCGCACGACGGGTACGCCCTGCGCGGCCAGTCGGTCAAGCGCGGCCTGCGAGGCGGGATCGATGGCGATGTTCGGCAGGACGGCGATCGCCTTGTAGCGCGCGCCGCTGGGAACGACGACAAGACCGTTCTCGGCGTGCGCGGCGATGATCGCCTCGCCGCCGCAGATGTCCCACTGGCGGCCATTTCCGAACGCGTTCTCGCCGACGAGCGCGTAGTCGTGCCAGCGCGAGAGGTCGAGTCCGTAGCCCGTGGGGCTGTCGCCGGCGAAGACGAGCACGTCGGCGGCGGCGACGCCTTCCTGCAGCATCCACTGGCAACGGGCCTGATAACGCAGCCACGCAGGCGCGCCGTCCTCCCACCAGGTCTGCGTGCGCTCGAAGTGCGAGCCGTGCGGGCCCATCGTCATGCCGGGATAGTTGGCGGGGTTCGTCCAGGGCTGGTGCGCCCAGCGGTGGTAGATGATACGGTTGATTCCCTGGCAGAAGGCGCGGTCGCCCTGCGCCTTGTAGGCGAACGGATCGCGGTTCCAACGCTCGCCCTCGGCGCTCGTGAAGGATTCCGCGCCTACGAAGCGCTGGCCCCACACGTGCGCGATGAAACCGGGGAAACGGCAGTTGCCCATGCCGCCGAGGCGCGCGGCAGGGTTTTTGGACGAGGCGTTCCCTGCCCAAAACTCGCCCATCGGCACGTCGCACCGGCGGGCGTAGCGCAGGTCGTCGCACGGTGCGCTGCCGTAGCCTTCGAGCGAGAAAAGGACTCCGCGCGCGTGGCAGAGGCGTTGGAACTCGGCGGCGTAGTTCTCCACGAAGAGATCGGAGATGACGCGGCGGAAGTCGGCGAGGACGCGCTCCGTCTCGGCGGGCGAGGCGACGATGCGTCCGGTGAGGATCGGGAGCCAGGGGACGATGT
The DNA here is from genome assembly GCA_946543025.1 of uncultured Verrucomicrobiota bacterium. Classification (GTDB taxonomy): domain Bacteria; phylum Verrucomicrobiota; class Kiritimatiellia; order RFP12; family UBA1067; genus RUG572. The sequence goes on along the minus strand of CAMNLN010000176.1, from coordinate 2,530 downwards.
CGTAGCCGCGTCGTTCCTTGAAGATGTGCTCGAAGCCGTCGGTCCAGTTTTGGCAGCCGACCTCATAGCTGTCCACGAGCACGTTGTTGAGTCCGCCCTTGGGCGAGACGGGGCCGAGGCGCGCGAGCACCTTGTCCACGTAGCCGGCGAAGAAGCGCGCGAGGGCGGGCTTGGAGAGCTTGTCCACCTCCAGCCCTGCGCCGGCAGGGGTGGCGGGGCGAGGACCGATGCCGTTGGAGGCGTAACCGAGGCGCACCACGACCCAGTCCGTGCCGGCTGGAGCGATCCAGTCCGTGCGCCCCGTCAGGTTCACGATGCGCGCGGAATCGACGGTCTGGTCCGGCCCTGCGACGTAGGGAATGCCTTGGATGCGCGCGCGCATGTCGAAAACCTTCATGCTGAACTCGGGAATCCGCGCACGCGCTTCGGGGCGTACGGCCGTCACGCGCTGCTGCTTGGAGGCAAGCCCCTTGGCGTTGGGCGGACGGATCGTCACCACGCCGCCACCGGCAGGATCAGGAAGGGTGGTCTGCGCCGTGAGGTCGCAAGTCACCTTCACGACGGAAACGTCTGCGGCGCGTCCTGCGCCGCCGTTCACCGGAATGAAGATGGCGTCGTCCCTGTCGCCATAGCGGGCGGTGTACACCGTTTGCTCGGCCACCTTCCTGCCGTCGGCCTCCACCGTGACGAGCGCGTCGAGGTGGCGGGCCGAGACGTCGACGTCCAGCGAGACGCCGGAGAGCGGGAAGGGTCTGTCGAAGGTGATGACGGACTTGCACTTGTCGGGCGAGTATTTCACCTTCATGCCGTAGTCTGCCGGATCGATTGCCTCGGCGGCGGGGCGCGGGAAGGCGAGGACGGCGAGGTCGCGGTAGAATCCATGCGTGTTGGTTGGCGCTGAAAGCGCTTCCAGCCGTTCGCCGCCGCGCACGACGCGTTCGGTGAAGACGACGTGCTTCATCGAGTCCTCGGGCTTGACCCACGGTCCGCCGGACGAGCTCCATCCGCTGCAGTTGGAGAGGGCCAGCTCGATGCCGAGGCGCTTGGCCTCCTCGTTGGCGAAGTGGAGCATGTCGAACCACGCGTCGCTGCAGAACGCGACGTCGCCGGCGGGGATGCCGTCGGAGACGTCGAAGATCTGCGCGCCGCCGATGCCGGCGCGGGCCATGGCCTCGAGGTCGGCCGTGATGCCTTCCTTCGTGACGTTGCCGTTCATCCAGTGCCACCACACGTGCGGGCGGGCGGAGGCGGGCGGCGCGGCGAAACCGTCGAGAAGGGCGTCGCCGCCAAGGGCGGTTGCGGATGCGCAGAGCGCGGCGAGCGCCCCGGACAGAACGGCAAGTCTCATGTTTTTCTCCTGTGCGATGAATCAGACGCCTTCGCGGTCGTAGAGGAACGTGCAGGTGGCGTTCCTGTTCTCCTCTACCTTCAGCCTCCACACGGCGGGACGCTTGTCGGTCATCGGCTTGCGGGGAAAATAGAAGTCGCGGACGTGGAGCGAGCAGACGGCGCGGTCGGCGGACGTGAGGAAGGTGGCGTGGCCGATGTCGCCCCAGAGCCCGTTGGACGGCAGGCAGAGGGTGCGGATCGTCCGAGGCGTCTTCCAGCTGCCGCGCGACCATTCGGGACGCCAGCGATGGTCGTGGCCGTGGATGTAGCCGACGCAGAGCGGGGCCTTGTCGATCAGCCACGCGGCGAAGGTGTCGTTCTTCTTGTCGCTCAGGCGCAAGTCGCCGATCGGGAAGTGCGAGGAGACGAAGAAAGGACGCTTGCGCTTGGGGAGTTCCTTCTTGCACCAGGCCAGCACGTCTGCGGAGAGCTTGCCGGGGACGGGGCCGTTGTCCGTCCACGGGCGGTCGTCCGCGCCCTGCAGGCAGTCGAGGACCACGAGGTCGGACGTGCCGAGGGAGACGACGCGCACGAACTTGCCGGGGACGGGCGACTTTTCGAGGTGTCCGGGCCAGGCCTTGTTGAACTCGGAGCGGCGGTCGTGGTTGCCCATGCAGAAGACGAGCTCGATGCCGGCGTCCTCCAGCCGCTTGAGGATGGGCTTGGAGACGGCGTAGTCGTCGGGGTTGCCGCGCAGGTAGGCGAGGTCGCCGAAGCTGACGACGCGGCGGGGAAGGGGCTTCATCGCGAGCACCTCGTCCACGAAGGCCGAGAGCCGGCCCTGCGTATAGGCGGGGGCTTCCGAGCCGCCGTCGAGCTGCTTGCCGCCGATGTGGATGTCCGTCACGAAGACGGAGAGGTTGTCGTCGAACTTTGGCGCGTCGGCGACGGCGGCCGCAGGCTTGGAGCTCATGCAGCCGGCCGCGCCCGTGGCGGCGGCCAGGCCGAGAAATGTTCTTCTGTTGCAGGTCATGTCTGTCCTTCTTGTTTGCGGTTGCGAGGACTCCGCCGTGGAATCCCGTGCGCTTCAAGTCTACCAGTTCCCGCCGCCGTTGTCCATCGGGTATGCGAGTCGGCGGGCTCGGGCGAAAATATTTAGTCCACAGGATGCTTGCATGGCGGCGCGGAAAACGGTAAAATG
>CAMNLN010000175.1 GCA_946543025.1 uncultured Verrucomicrobiota bacterium | reverse complement strand
TCGAGAAGCTGGTGTCCGAACTCAAGGTGGGGGACACCTGCCCGATCTGCGGCCATGTGATCGAGAGCCTTCACGCCAAAGGACACTTCAAGGCGCTCTTCGAGAAACTCGACGCGCAATGCGCCGAGGCCGAGGCCGCGTGCACGGTTAAAGAACGCCAGCACAACGAGGCCGCAGCGTCCGCCAGTGCGTTGAAGAAGACAATTGAAAAGGAAACGGGCCTAATTGGCGGCGAACGGGAAAAGATCGCCCGCGAACAGGACTCCGTTTCGACTGCCGCCCTGCAAGGAGGGCTTCAGGACGCCTCCGACGCGAGCGTGGACGCCGCGCTTGATGCGTGCGGGGCGAACATTGGCGCGCTCGATGCACGCCTGGCTGAGATTGACAATCTGGAACAGGCGATCAAGGGATTCCGCGAGGAGGTGAAGGAACTCGTCCAGGCGAAGGATGCCGCCGCTGATCTCAAGGCGACAGCCGAGAAGTCCGTTTCCGATTGCGAACACCAGATCAAGGTCTGCCAGGTTTCGATCGATACGGCGGACAGGCAGGCACAGGAGAAGCTCGCGGATGTTTCCGGGAAGGTGTCTGAGCCGGGCTGGCTCGCGGCGTGGGAACAGGACGCCACATCCGTCGAGAAGGTGTTCAAAACGTCGGCAGACGAGTATGCGGCCCGCAAGGCCGAACTGCCCAAGGCGGAGAATGCGCGCGATGTTCTCGTGAAGACCAGGAACCAGATCGCCGACTGCGTCACGCGTGCGGTGAGGAATGTGTCCGCGCTTGGCACGGTGGAGGTGGGCGAGAAGTCCGCAACGTCCACGGCGGAAGTGGAGGGCCTACTTGGTCGCTGGGAGGAATCGCAGAGCAACATGGAAAGGCATCTTGATGCGCGCCCGGAGGGGCTGGCGGATGCCGACACGGCGCAGGCGCTCGCGGAGAGCGTGGCCGCGGTGAAAAAGGAAGAAGACAAGGCCGGCAACGAAAAGGGGCGTTGCCAGCAGCAGCTCGCCGACGATGACAAATGCGCGGCCGAGCGCCAGGCGAAATGCCAGAAGGCGGACCGGCTCAAGGCGGAGCGGGACGAGTGGCGTCCGATCCATGCGTACTTCGGGGACAACGACGGAAAGAAGATCCGCCGCGAGATCCAGTCGTATGTGCTGGCGAACGTGCTCGTGAAGGCGAACCGCTACCTGAAGCAACTGTCGAACCGCTACGAGCTATCTTGCGAAGGACTGACCCTTTCGGTGAAAGACGCCTTTGCGGGCGGTGCTGTGCGTCCGGTGAACACGCTCTCTGGCGGCGAGCAGTTCCTCGTTTCGCTCGCCCTTGCGCTGGGGCTTGCCGGGATGAGCGATACGGGCCTGGGCGTGGACATGCTCCTGATCGACGAGGGGTTCGGCACCTTGAGTGGGAAGCACCTCAACTCTGCGATCGAGGCGCTTGAGCGTCTCAACGCCCTCACCGGCTCGCGCAAGGTGGGCGTGATCAGCCACGTGGAGCGTCTGCGCGAGCGGATTCGCACGCACATAGAGGTCGCGCGCAACGGCCAGTCGCCGAGCGAGGTGCGGGTGGTCGCGAACGCCGCCCGGTAGACCAGAGACAGAAGGTATGGCGGATGAGATGTGAGTAGATGTCAGCCCCAAGTCATCAATATGATCGGGGGCGGTATCCTTCATGTCCTTGTGTTACAGTAATTATCTTTTGGAGTGCTATACGGGCGGCATCTTTGGGTGCCGCTTTTTCATTTTGTCTGTAAGAGGACGAGAGGGGCTAACGTTGTAGAAAATGGGCGAATCTTGAAATGGAAGAAAGGAAAGCATGATTGACATCGATAAGACATTCGTTACAAGCGATTGTCATTTCCGCGAGTGGACGCATTTCGGCGGGCTGCTCTGCGAGAGTTCGAAATCGCAGGAGGAAGAGCATATCGCGCTGTGGAACAGCGTAGTGGGGAAGGATGATACCGTGCTGTATGCGGGTGATTTCTCCGACGGCCGGATTGCCGACCTGGAAGAGATTTGCCGGAGGTTGAACGGACGGATCGTTCTGATCAAGGGCAACCATGACCAGATGGATGATTCGATCTATCGCATGGCCTTTGCGGATGTCGTCGACCGGATGTACATCGACGAGTTGAAGCTCCTGCTGGTGCACGATCCAGAGACCGCCATGCTGCGTCTAGGCGAGCGCATGATCTACGGACACTATCATCGCGGCATGGTGGAGCCGCCGCCCACGACGCGCGATTCGATCTGCGTGTGCGCGAAGTGGCACAGATGGAAGCCGATTATGCTCGCGAAGGCGATCCGTATGATGGAGGCGAAATGAGTGAACATGCCTCTGAAGGTTTGGATAGAATGGGCGTTGTTAAAAATTAATAATAAAGGAGTAAAGATGATGAATGCCACCAGCAAGATCAAGATCATGAACGCCGCTGAACTGTATACCCGCGAATACGGCAAGGCTGCCTATCAGGCATGGACTCGCCGCGAGGCGGAGATTACCGCCCTCGTCCGGACTCGTCGCTGCGCCACTCGCGAAATCTGTCGCCTCCGCGAGGACAACTTCCGCCAGATGAAGGCGGAAGGTGCGCGGCGGATTGTCAAAAGGCCGGCTTCTGCCATGCGCCTTGCCGCGTAAAGGTTCCCTGTTCTCGCCCTTTACATGCGGAAGGGCGGAACTATTCAGCATTTACCTATAAACATGGTACTGGATTGAAAATAATGAAGTTTATGCACAATGGTAGGGACAGGGCGAATGTTTAGACATTTAGGAGAGATTAATAAAGGAAATGTCAATATGGATGCAGATCGAGTGCAGGGGTACGGCGTGACACACACGTTGGAGGAGACGGCGCGACTTTTGGGTATCACGCGCGAGCGTGTACGACAGATCGAAAAACAGGCGCTGAAGAAGTTGCGGATGCAATTGAGGATCCGCTATGGGGTCACAAGCCTGTCCGGGATTCTCTAATGAGGCTATTGAATCTTCTATCGGCTATACGAAAACAGAGGTTGGGGGATCGGGATGAAAGGTCATTATCTGATCGGCAACGGTCAAATAATGGCTTGTCGGAAGAAAAATGCGGCGTGTGCGTAAGAAACTTTCCATTGGCATGTTTAATGCTAATGGAAAGTATAAACAAAACGGAGCAAAGCTTATGAACAACGAAACGATAATGAGCGCCGAAGAGTTTTTCGGCGAACCGGCAAAGGACAAGACGCCTGCCCGCACGGGCAATGCTCGCGGGAAGAGGTCGAACAAGAACCCCTTTGCCGAACTGAAAATAAAGATGATCATGCGCATCTACGGCGTATCCCGTGCGCGGGCGATGGAGATCATCGCCGGCCGCGCGGAGGAAAAGCAGGAGATGGAACGCGCGAAAGAGCCGCCCTCCGCCCGTTCGTGGAGACGGACATCGGACGACGAAGAACTGATGTCCGCCGCAGATTTCTTTGGCGAGGATTGAAACGAGAAACAGGAGTATGGAAATGAATATGAAGGCAGGTTTGATACCGATGATTGTAGAGAAGTCTGGACAGGGCGAGCGCGCGTATGACATCTACTCGCGTCTCCTGAAGGACCGCATCGTATTCGTGGGCGGGGAGATCGAGGACGACATGGCGAATGCCGTGGTGGCCCAGCTTCTCTTCCTCCAGGCGCAGGACCCGGAGAAGGAAGTGTCAATGTACGTCAACTCGCCGGGCGGCAGCGTGACGGCGGGCCTCGCCATCCTCGACACGATGCGGATGGTCAAGTGCCCTGTGGCGACGTATTGCGTGGGGCAGGCGGCGTCGATGGGAGCGGTGCTTCTCGCGGCCGGTGAGAAAGGGCGGCGCTTCGCGTTGCCGCACGCCCGCATCATGGTGCACCAGCCTTGGGGCGGCGCGCAGGGTAAGGCGAGCGACATCGAGATCACGGCGCGGGAGATCCTGCGCCTGAAGGAGCTGCTCAACGGAATTCTCGCGGAGGCGTCAGGAAAGACGTCCGAGGAGGTTCTTAAGGATACGGACCGCGACCACTTCATGTCCGCCGAAGAGGCGAAGGCATGGGGCATCGTCGACAAGGTTCTCTGAGCAAGTTTCAAGAAAGCAATCAAAGCATACGAAAGGAAAAACTACAATGGCGAAATTCAAGCAGGTTCCGCAGAACTACCTGTATCGCAAGCTCCTGAAGTACTGGGGCAACATGGTCCAGAACTACAAGGCCGACTGCCGCGACGACGACTTCTTCGACGTCGTGCGCAACTGCTTCGACCATGACAAGGCGGTGGAGCTGATTGAGGCGGCCTACATGCCGAAGGAGCTCGAAGAGATGCGGCACGCGAAGTCCCGCTGTTGCCGCCTGGACCTCTCCGACACACTGGACGACGTGTGCAACGCGCTCTGGAACAACGAGGGTAGCCGCGACAAGTGCCGCGCCGTCCTCGATGCAATGCGCGAATACATGGAGGCGGACTGCAAGGAGACGGGCGACGATATCGTCGCGCGCCGTCTTGCGGAGCTGACACGCGTGCTGAAGCTCAGCGACCTCGAGGCGGATATCCTCGCTTTCGCCTATGTGCGGGACCAGACATGCTTCAGCTGGCCGTGCCGCGTTGAGGACCGCGAGAAGCCCCTCTATTACGCGATGGCGCTCGACCGGTCCTACGACGAGGTGACGAAGGCGATGTCGCCGAAAGGGACGCTCCTCAAGTTCAACCTCCTCGACAACGACTACGACTTCAGCCGCCGGACGCTCGGCGGGTTCATGGACGGCACGTCCGACGAGACCATCGAGCGTCGGTTCTACGCGAAGAGCGAGGAGAAGGACATCCTCCCCTGGGAGTTCTACGGCGACCTCTCCGCGAAGGACGGCGAGGTCCTCAAGCGCATGGTCGCCGCGAGCGGCGGGAAGTGCAACATCCTCCTCTACGGGGCGCCCGGCACGGGCAAGACCTCCTTCGCCCGCTCCCTCGCGAAGGAGCTCGGGCGCACCGCCTGGGAGGTCCGCCAGGGCGACGATGACGGCCGGAACATGAAGTCCGAGGCGCGCATGATGGGCATCCAGGTGTGCAACTCGCAGGAGGACCCCGCGGAGAGCATGATGATTGTTGACGAGGCGGACGAGCTCCTGCGCGGCAGCTCGTGCGGGTTCGGCCTCTTCGGCATCTTTGGGTTCGACACCGGCGGGAAGTCCACGGAGAAGGGTGTGATGAACGCTCTCCTCGACGAGATGCGGATTCCCGCGGTGTGGATTTCCAACGCGCCCGCGGGAGCGATGGACGAGTCGGTGCGCCGCCGCTTCGACTACTCCATCTGCTTCGAGCGCCTGAACAACGGCCAGCGCGTCGCGATCTGGCGCAACCAGGTGGCGAAGCACGGCTTGGGGGCGCTCATCCCCGAGGCGAAGATCGACGAGTACGCCGTCAGGTACGAGACGAGCGCGGGCGGCATCTCCACCGTGCTCTCGAACGTGAAGCGCATGGCGCCCGCGCCAGAGAAGGTGGACGAACTTGTCGCCACGCTCATGAAGCCGCACTGCAAGCTCATGGGCGTAAAGGATGCCCATGCGTTTCTGCCCGCCAAGGACTACTCGCTCGACGGTCTCAACATCAAGGGGAAGGTCTCGCTTGAACGCCTGGTGAAGGCCGCGCGCAACTATCTGGATTCCGCCTTCGGCGCGGACGCCGCGGACAAGCCCCGGATGAACGTCCTTCTCTACGGGCCTCCCGGCACGGGCAAGACCGAGTTCGTGAAGTATCTCGGGAAGGAACTCGACCGCAAGGTCGTGGTCGTGAAGGGCAGCGATATCCTCTCGAAGTGGGTGGGGGAGAGCGAGCAGAACATCGCCCGCGCGTTCCGCCGCGCCGAGGCCGAGCACGCCATCCTCTTCTTCGACGAGGTGGACGGCCTCCTCCAGGACCGCTCGAACGCGACCCGCAGCTGGGAAATCACCCAGGTCAACGAGCTCCTCCAGCAGATGGAGAACTTCGACGGCATCATGGTGGCCGCGACGAACTTCTCGAAGAACCTCGACCCGGCCACGATGCGCCGCTTCACGTTCAAGCTGGAGTTCGGCTACCTCGACGACGCCGGGAAGAAGTCCTTCTTCGAGCGCATGTTCAAGACGACGCTTACGGACGACGAGTTCACAGAGCTGCGCCAGCTGCGCAACCTCGCGCCCGGCGACTTCCGCACCGTGCGCCAGGAGCAGTTCTACCTCGGCGACGCCGTCACGAGCCTCGACCGCATCGCGGCGCTGAAGGAGGAGTGCGCCGTCAAGAAGGACGGCGACGCGAGCCTCCCCATCGGCTTCGCCGAGTAAGGCACGGCCCTCGCGTGTGCAGCCGCGAAACGGCGAGGCGGATTACGGAAGCGTTCTAGCGGATCGTCTCCGCGCCGAGGGCGGTGGCCTGCTGCACGACGGTCGTCTTTTCGTAGCAGGCGAACGCGTCGTCCACGAGGTCCTTCGGCGGCTTGCGGGTGAAGAGGTTGACGATCGGCACGATGACGAGCCCGCCGAGCATGGCGAGCGCGCCCGTGTTGATCGGCGACTTCAGGATTCCCGGCATGGCGTCGCGGCAGAACACGCCTACGAGCGTGAAGGCGGGCGCGAGGATGAAGCACGCCCAGCAGGACGCCGCCGTCACCTTCTTCGTGTAAAGCGAATAGAGGAAGGGGGCGAGGAACGCGCCCGCCATCGCGCCCCACGAGACGCCCATCATCTGCGCGATGAAGGCGATGGGGCTGGTGCTCTTGTACTGCACGAGCGCGAGGATGGCCGAGATGGCGATAAAGACGACGATGAGGACGCGGATGCAGAGCACCTGCTTCTTGTCGCTCATCTTCTTCACGACGGTGCCGTTGAGGAAGTCGATCGTGAAGGTGGAGGACGACGTGATGACGAGCGAGGAGAGCGTGCTCATCGAGGCGGAGAGGACGAGTACCACCACGAGGGCGATGAGCATGGGGGAGAGGCCCTCGAGCATCTTGGGGATGATGGCGTCGAAACCGCCGGCGGGCACGCCGTTCGGACCGACCTTCAGCACGTCCGAGAACAACCGCCCGAAGCCGCCGAGGAAGTAGCACCCGCCCGCCACCACGAACGCGAAGAGCGTGGAGATGATGGTTCCCTTCTTGATGGAGCCTTCGTTCTTGATGGCGTAGAACTTCTGCACCATCTGCGGAAGGCCCCACGTGCCGAGGGAGGTGAGGATGACGACGAAGAGCAGGTTCAGCGGGTCGGGGCCGAGGAAGGAGGTGAAGATGCCGGGCGTCGGCTCGCCGCCAGGGAGCATGGCGGGGCCGGGGATGCGGGCGAGGCCGTCAAGCGCGGCGATCAGCCCGCCCTTCGAGGCGAGAATGGCCCAGATGACGGCCGCGATGCCCACGAGCATCACGAGGCCCTGGATGAAGTCGTTGATCGCCGTGGCCATGTAGCCGCCCGCGATCACG
>CAMNLN010000174.1 GCA_946543025.1 uncultured Verrucomicrobiota bacterium | reverse complement strand
GGCAGTACCGCATTGCGCGCCAGCGCATACAGCTCCAGGTTAAACACCGCCACGGGGCGATTTGCCGTCGTCTCTGGCAATGCCGCCGCCATGCGTACCTCGCCCGTCGGCTGCGTTGCTACCGCCGGCTTCAAGCCAAGCGCCGAAACGCGTGTCCAGGTCATATCCCCCTCGCACCTGGTCTCGCTGACCAGCTTGGCGGCTCCGAGAACCTTTCCAATCTTCTCTTTCGCGTTCGCCAGCTCCTTCGCCTCCTTGTCGCCCGGCTTCACGCCCGCCTCGGCACCACACAAGTCTACAAGGGCCGCAAGATCAAGCGTCAAATTGTCCGCGCCCCTCACAAGCAACCCCTTGCCCGGCCACTGCTTTTCGACGGCAGCGATCAGGTTTTCGTTGAACCTCTCGGAACATGCGTGCGTCTCGGCGGTTTTCACGGCTTGGCGCACTCCTTCAAACCAGGGATGGCATTTTTCGTCGAATGCCAGCCACAATCCTGTCCAATCTGTCGCATCAGGATATGGAAACGCCTTGACCATCTGGGAGAAGGCGGAGGCCACATCCTTCAGGAACGGCTTGTATTTCGAGTCGTCGACCTTCTCCGCCGCCTGTGACAGAAATTCGCCCATCGCCGCCATGTCGGCGCGGAACGCGGCCTCGTCCGTGCATTGCGCACCGAAACGGTCACCGCTGAAGTAGAAAAGCGGCGCTGCGGCAGGCACACGGTCCAGCGCCCCTTTCGGCAGGACGAAATCGGAGGCGAACGGCGTCTTCCGGCCCGGCCTCGGCACCATGGACGTGTCCAGCGTCAACCCGCTTTTATCGATGTCCAGCGTGATCGTACAGGAAGCGACCGAATCCAGCAACGCCTGAATCTTCTTCTGGTTCGGCCCCTGCAAGGCCGCGAGCCCGGCGACGTCGTTCGTGCCCGCCTGCGCGAGAAGTTTCTTCTGCTCGTCCATCATGGCCGCGTACAACGTCGTCAGCGCCGTCACGCCGCGCTCGACGACCTCGACGCGCAGAAGAGGCGATCCATTCCCGGGCTTCTGGCGGGCGGAAAACGCCGCAAAGTCTGCAAGCGCCTGTGCCGCGATCGCGGGAGACGAGGCGAAGGCGCAGTAGCGGCTGTCGGCCGTGTACTTCACGTACATGTCGGAAGGATTCTTCTCGCCCGCCAGGAGATGGATCGTGCCGTCGGCCTCTTTCGTCGCGCCAGGATGTTTCAGGAGCAGGTTGGCAGGACCGTCGGCGATCGGATACACAAGCACATGCTCGAACATGTCCTCAACGGCCACTTGGTCGAGGTTCGTTGCGGCGACCTCCCACGCCGGCGTCTGGACATAGGCGAACCATGTCACCGGCGCATCGGCGCGGAGGCGTCCGTATGCCTCCACCAGTTGCTGCTGGCCCGACGAGAGCAACAGCGCCGGCACAATCGGGTTGCCGATCAGCGTACCGAGGGACGTCACCTTCTGCGTCACGTCGCCGAGCGGCGCGATCTGCGCCGTGCCGGCAAGCACGGGCCTAGACTTCGTCTCCTCCACGATTCCGGCCGCCAGCGTCAGCACGGCGGCGGCAATCCACATGATCGTCATCGTCTTCTTCATGTTCTGTTTTCTCCTTTACGAGTCAAATTATACCATACTCCGCAGGCCGAAGCGCGTCCCACGCGGCGAGATACCGCTTGAGGAAGGCACCATCAGGTTCGGCTGACTTCGTCTTCAGCAAGTCACGCACGCGCTGTTGCTCCTCGGCGTACTGCGTCGTGCCGAACGTTCCCTTGAAATATTCTACGCGCAGCCACAGCAAGTACGTGGTAAGCGCATCAAAGGCGTTGTACTCCACGATCGCGCGCCGCTTGCCGCCGTAGAAGAGGCGCGCCACGTCGTCGCCCGTCGTGTCGAGCTTGCCGGGGATGTCGCAAAGGTTCGCGATCTCGTGGAGCGAGCAGGTCGCTCCCTTCTTGAAGCCCCCCACCACGTCCATCAGGTCCACGGCATCCATGTCCCACGGCTTGCCGCAAACCTGCTTCGCGAACTCGGGCAGCGAAAGACCGTTCACGATGGCCCGCTGCGCGAGGATGTGAAGGTCCGAGAAGCGCGAGTTGTAGCCCACGAGCGTAGGCTTGGCGCGCCCGAACTTGCCGAGAAAACGCTTGAGGATGTCCGACTCTGTCACCGAAACGTCTTCGGGCTTTTCAGGTAGCGTCCACAGATGAACCTCCACGCCGTCCTTGTCTTCCACGCGTACGACGGCGGCGATGGAGACGATGCGGCAAAGCACGGTCTTGAGGAACGGTTGCGGATTCTCCTCCGTGGCGCCGCCTTGCTCCCACATGACGCGCAACACCTCGTCGTCCGGCACGTCCGATCCCAGATGATAGAGCCGCCGTCCGGCCACGAGATCAGGCGCCCACTCGCAGTCGAAGGCCCATGTCTGCCTGTTCGCGCCCGCCATCGGCTAACGGCCCTCCCGGACCGCACGCACGATCGCTTCGTAATCTGCCGCCTGATCTTCCATCGATTTTACCATCTTGAACTGCGTACGGCAGCGCACAAGGTTGTGGTCGGCGCAGGCAGTGTGGAAATAGACGTCGCCCGCCAAGTAGTCCGTGAGGAATCGTACGCCGATGGTGAACGTGATGAGTCGCCCGGAGAACGCGAGGTTCTCCAGCTCCGTCCGATTGAGGAACTTCGCCTCGGAAAGGTAGCCGCGCACGAGCTGCTCGAAGTACTCCTTGCGCGAGAACACCTTCGAGAGATCGCGCTCGTCCTCGGCGGCGGCCGCCGTGGAGGTGCGCACCATGTCCCCGAAGTCGTAGAGCGCGCAACCGGGCATCGTCGTGTCGAGGTCGATCACGGCCACACCCTCGCCCGTCGTGTCGTCGAGCATGACGTTGTTGATCTTCGTGTCATTGTGCGTGATGCGCTCAGGGATGTCGCCGTTGGCCATAAGGTCCAGGATGCGCCCGGCCTCGGCGCGCCGCGCGTCCACGAACGCGAGTTCGTCCGCGACGTCCTTCGCGCGCCCCTTCACGTCGGCCTCAAGCGCCGCATCGAGCTGCGCGAGACGTGCGCGCGTATCATGGAAATGCGGCAGGATCTCGTGGAGGCGCGGACCCGGCAGGTCGGCGAGATCGTTCTGGAAACGCGCAAACGCGCGCGCCACCTTGTACGCCTGGTCCGGCCGCTCGATGAGGTCATACGTGCGCGCGCCCTCGATGAAGACGTACTGCCGCCACGGGCGCGAGTAGTCCAGCACCGTAAGCGTACAGCGCGGATCGTCGGGATGCTTCGTGCGAATATGTTTCGTCACGCGCGTGATGTTCTCCATCAGCGCGTCGGGGTCGGGGAAGATCGACGTGTTGATCTTCTGGAAAATGTACTGCGGCCCGTCTGGGCACGTCATCCGGTAAGTTTCGTTGATGTGCCCGCTGCCATATCGTTCGATCGTCGGTTGCATGGCGCTAGTATACCATACTGCGCGTTGCATGGGAAACCGCCTCATGATCTGGCGAAGACAGCGACCGAGGAATGCGTTCAGCGGCAGCCGGCGAGCGCCGTCGCCACGCGTGAGAGGTCGTCCTGCGTGTGCGCGCTCATCACGGCCACGCGCAGACGCGACGCGCCGCGCGCCACGGTGGGATAGCGGATCGCCGGAATCAGGAACCCGTCGCCCAAAAGCCTGTCCGAAAGGGACATTGCCCGCCGCTCGTCGCCTACGAGGATCGGCACGATCGCGCTCTGCGTAGACGCCTTGATGCCCAGCCGCGCGAGTTCCGCCACGAGGAACGCCGCGTTCTCGCGAACGCGCCCCACCCGTTCCGGTTCCGCCTCCAGCACGGACAGCGCGGCATCCGCCGCCGCCATCGCCGACGCGCCCGGCGCAGTGGAGAAGATGAACGCGCGCGACCTGTTGCGCAGCCAGTCGATTAGAAGCCGCGACCCGCACACATACCCGCCCTCGCTTCCGAGCGCCTTGGAAAGGGTTCCCATCAGGACGTCGGGATGACCGCACCCGAAGTGCTCGCAGAGCCCGCGCCCCGTCGCACCCAGAACGCCTGTCGCGTGTGCCTCGTCAATCATCGAAAAGGCATCATGGCGGCGGCAGGTTTCCAGGAAGCGCGGCAAGTCGAGGATATCGCCGTCCATGGAGAACACGGCGTCCGAGACGACGAGCCGCCGTCGATATGCGCGCGCGCCGCCCAGCTTCCGATCAAGGTCGGCCATGTCGTTGTGCCGATAGACGACGGTCGTTGCACCCGAGAGACGGCAGCCGTCGATGATCGAGGCGTGGTTCAGCTCGTCGGAAAAGACCGCGTCGCCCTTTCCGACGAGCGCGGAGATGATGCCGACGTTCGCCATGTAGCCCGTCGCGTACGTGAGCGCGGCCTCCGTCCCCTTGAAACGAGCGAGGTGCGCCTCCAGCGTCACGTGCGGCGGCTGCGTGCCGGTGGTCAGGCGCGCGCCGCCCGAACCCGCACCCCAACGCCGCGCTGCGTCGGCCGCCGCCGCCGTCACGCGCGGATCGCGCGCCAGGTCGAGGTAGTCGTTGGAGGAAAAGACGACAAGCCGTTTTCCGTCGACGACGGCCGTCGGCCCCGTCGGCGCGTCTAGCGTCCGGCATCGCCGTCCCAGCCCGGACGCCTCAATGGAGGACAGCTCATCGGCAAGGAGGTCCCAGCGCATCCCCGACTTCCCGTCCTCCAGCGGCGGCACGTCCTCAACGATGACGGCCTGCCGTTCCAGAAACCGGATCGTCTCGGGCACCTGCTCGCGCGGTCCCCGGTAGAGGAAGATACGGCCGCCGGAGGGATCGCCCTTCTCCTTGATGACGGTAATGCGCCGGTAGCCGATCTCGCGCGTCGCCACGTAGCCGGTCACGTAGTCAGGATCGTCCGAGACGCAGATTTCGCCCACGATGCCTGGCGTGTGCTGCACCTTGGTCGCCAAGACGATCGCCTCGGCGTAGTGGTTCTTGCCGGCGGCGGTTCCTTTCGCGAGCGAGTCGGCGTCATCCATGCAGGTGGCGCGGACGCCGCGCGCGCGGTCGGGTTCCAGCCGTTCGAGCGTATCGGCGTCCAGCAGCATCGCCCCGCGCATGTTGTAGGTCTCGCGGAAGAGCGCCATGATCTCGTCGATGCGCGTAAAGCCGACGCCGCGCAACAGCTCGGCCGCGCAGGCGTATCCCTCGGCGGGCGTGTGCGTCACGTGCGTCGCCACGGGGAGCGCCTTCAGCCGCACGATCTCGCCCGGCCTCTCAACCTTTACGTTGATGAAGTCGGGCGTACCCTTGGAATGGCCCAACGCACGGGCGGCAAGTTGCGCCGCGACGGTCGGCACGGCGGCGGCGGGGACAATCCGCTCGGCGCCGGAGACGTGCTCACCGTCCCGCGACGCCCGCATCTTCACGCAATACAGTTTTTCCTGCTTCTCTGGTTCCATCGCCTATTCAGCTTTCGCCGCCTATTATAGCAAACGGGAACCGGCGCGCCGATGCGCCAGCCTTATTCCGCCCAGTATTTCTGACGGCGCGGCTCGGCCACGTTTGGCATGAAGCCCGTGAGCGGCACCGGCGCAAGGCCGTACTCGCGGCGCACGTCGTTCAGCTCCTGCCAGGCAAACGCCGCGCGCTTGTTGCACGTGTACTGGAAGCGTTGCTTGTACCAGTCGTTCCAGTCGTGGCGCTCCACGTACGACCCGCAGAACGGCACCGCAAGGTCGATCCAGCATGCGAGAAGGCGCAACTCGGCGTCCGTGAGCGCCGCACCGTGGTGTCCTTTCTTCAACATCTGCCACACGGCGCTCTTCGCCGCGCCGAAGGAGTACGGCGGCTTGAACGGCGCGAAGCCAAGCCCGTGCGCGAAGTTGATCTTCTCGTTGCATTGGCCCTTGTATGCAAGCGCGAGGTAGGAAGTGGTGTACTTGCGCTTCGACTGGTCGTCGGAGGGCGGCAGCTGGCCGCGCGTACCGCGAAGGTCCATCGCGGCCGGTATGACGGACGGCTCGCCGGAGACGGCTCGCCCCACCGGCAGTTTCTTGCCGGAGCCGTCGTGGCAGGAGACGCACTTCGCGTCGAGGATGGGCTGGACGAGGCGCGAGAAGCTGAAGCCGTCGTTTTGGTCGGTGTCGACGATAGCCTTTGGACGGTTCAGCCCCATCCAGTTGTCAAGCGAGGCGAGCGGCCCATCCTTCTCCAGCGTGGCGATAAACGGGTGCGTCTCGCCGCCCGGAAGCCACGGCTTAAGGCGCTGGGGCGGACGCTTGAGCGCAAGCGCCCTTGCGTTCTCCACGCCCGCCAGGTGCGGATGCTCATGGCAACCGATGCATCCGTTCACCTCGCCCGGCTGGAGCGTGGACCAGCTTCGCATCGTCTGGATGCAACAGCCGTCCTTGTCGATGAGCTGGAAATAAAGCGGCGTACGCGCGGGCGCGCGGAAGCTGCACGAACCGTCCGCCTCCACATCCGCATCGCCGAGCACATGCTTCACGTCGTACGCGCCGTTGCCTACCGCGATGGGCGTGCCGATCTTCCCCTGCGTGGAGTGCCAGCCGTACTGCCAGTTCCAGCCGATGTGGACGGGACGGTACTCAAGCCCGATCACGCGCAGGCGCTTCACGCAGCCCTTCGGCGCGCCCGCCATCGCCGCACCGGCGTAGACGTCCTGCACGTAATACGTGCCAAAGCCCTCGCGATAGTCGAGCTTCTTCAGCGCGCGTGGCGGCGGCACCCGGCGCTTCACGGGAATCGGCTGCATGCAGTGCTGGCCCCAGTCGAACGCGAGCAGCTCGCGGCGGCCCGTCTCGTCCATCGCGTACACGCCGAAGCGCGACGAGTAGGGGCCGCGATAGTAGCGGCAGCCCTCGGGCATGAACGAGACGAGCAGGCGTCCGCCGCCGAGAGGGAACGGGTATGCCCACTGCGGACCGAACTGCGAATGCATGTCAAACACGTTGTAGTGGTAGTCGTGCGGCTGGCGCGCGGGCTGGACGCCTGGCGCGGCGTTCATCGCCGCGCCCGCGAGATAGTACATGCCGGGAATGTTCGTGGTGGCGGGTCCGCTCGGGTTGTCCCACGGCGACCACGGGATCGTCATCACGCGATTGCCAGGGAAAATCATCTTCACGGCGTTCGTGTTCATGCCCCACACGCTCTTCGCAGGATCGTAGGTAAAGCTCGTGTAGTCGTCGCCGTCCGCGAGGCGCGACATCGCGAGGCGCCCCTTCTGTCCCACGTGGTGCCCGCAGGAGATCATCATGATGTCGCGCGTACCCGGAATGCCGCGCGTGTGGATGAGCGAGAACGGGAACTCGCTGTTGTTCGCAAAAAGGCCCGTCTGCCTCGTGCCGTCGGGGTTCATCGCGTAGAGCTGTTGAAGGCCGGAGGCGGAGCGGTCGTTGTACTCCCAGCGCGTGTAGGAGACGCGTCCGTCGTCCATCAGCTGCGGGAAGAACGTCTGCACCTGGTCGAAGCCGAGGCGACGGATGCGCGA
>CAMNLN010000173.1 GCA_946543025.1 uncultured Verrucomicrobiota bacterium | reverse complement strand
TTCGGGCGCGTGCCCGGCTTTCTACGATAAACTCTAAACAGAAGGTAGACGAATCATGTACAAGTACACATGCCTGAATCCCATCGCGGAGGTGGGACTCGGCAAACTCGACGACAACTACGCGCGCACGGAGGACTTCGCCTCCGCCGACGCGGTCTTCGTGCGCAGCGCGAAGATGGACGAACTGACGCCCGGGCCGAACCTGCTGGCCGTGGCGCGCGCCGGCGCCGGCGTGAACAACATCCCCCACGCGGAATACGCCAAGAAGGGCATCGTGGTGTTCAACACGCCCGGCGCGAACGCGAACGGCGTGAAGGAGCTCGTGATCGCCGCCATGCTGCTGGCGAGCCGCGACATCGTGGGCGGCATCGAATGGGTGAAGGCCAACGCGGCCGACGCCGCCATCAACAAGAGCGCCGAAAAGGCGAAGAAGGCTTTTGCCGGCACGGAAATCGAAGGCAAGCGCCTGGGCGTGATCGGCCTGGGGGCGATCGGGCAGAAGGTGGCGAACGCCGCCGTCTCGCTCGGCATGGAGGTGTTCGGATACGATCCCTACCTTTCCGTTGACGCGGCCTGGAACCTGAGCCGCGCCGTGAAGCACTGCAAGAACGTGGAGGCGATCTACCGCGCGTGCGACTTTATCACGATCCACGTGCCGGCGCTCGACTCGACGAAGGGCATGATCAACGCCGAGGCGCTCGCGATGATGAAGACCGGCGTGATCATCGTCAACGCCGCGCGCGACGCGCTCGTGAACGAGCAGGACATGCTCGCCGCGCTCGAGAGCGGCAAGGTGCGCAGGTACGTGAGCGACTTCCCGAACGCGACGACGGCCGGCAAGAAGGGCTGCATCGTGATCCCGCACCTCGGCGCGTCCACGGAGGAGGCCGAGGACAACTGCGCGGTGATGGCGGTGAAGGAGATGCGCGACTACCTGGAGAACGGGAACATCGTCAACTCCGTCAACTATCCGGCCTGCTCGCTCGGCCCGGTCCGCACGGCCGGCCGCGTGGCGATCTGCCACAAGAACGAGGCCAACATGATCGGCCAGTTCACGAGCATCCTCGGCAACGCGAAGGTGAACATCGACGCGATCGCGAACAAGAGCCGCGGCGACTTCGCCTACACGCTGATCGACACGGACAGCGCGATTCCGGCGGAGGTGACGGCGGCGCTCCAGAAGAGCGAGGCCGTCATCCGCGTGCGTGTCATCAAGTAGCCGCGCGCGCATACATTCCTCCGCAAGGAACGTACGCATGGCAACACAACCCCCCAGAGCGCGGCCGGCCGTGAAGAAGCCGGCCGTGAAGAAGCCGAAGGAAAGCATCTTCAACAAGAAGATCACCTTCGGGGGCGGTGGAATGCCGGCGATGAAGGAAGCCGACGTGCTCCTCTTCACGGGGGAGCTCGCCGACCTTCTCGAGGCCGGCATGACGCTGGGCGAAGCGCTTGGCTGCCTTGCCAACCAGGGCGAGGAGGACTCCGCCCAGCGTGCCGTGTGCAAGGATCTCACCAGCCGCATCGTGAACGGCGAGTCGTTCTCTGACGCGGTGGGGCACCATCCCAAGACGTTCCAGCCCCTTTACGCGAACATGATCCGCGCGGGCGAGGCGTCCGGCGCGATGGTGGACGTGTTGCGGCGGCTGGTGGAACACTACGAGCGGTCGGACTCCATGCGCGCGAAGATCAAGGGCGCGCTGCGCTATCCGTGCTTCGTGCTCGGTTTCGGCGTGGTGGCCGTCGTCATCACGATGAAGGTGATCATCCCGAAGTTCCAGAAGGTGTTCGAGCAGCTGGGCGGCCAGCTGCCGGGCGCCACGCGCGCGCTGATGGACATGACCGACTTCGTGAACAGCTGGAAGGGCGCGGCGCTGGGCCTTGCGCTTGCGTTTGCGATCGTCTGGCTCGTCAGATGGTCGAAGACGCCGGAGGGGCGGCGCAAGATCGACACGTGGAAGCTCAAGATGCCGCTCGTAAAGGGCATCGTGGCGTGCGGCGCGTACTCGACGCTCGCCTACACGCTCAAGACGCTCCTCACGAACGGCGTGAACGTGCTGAACGCGCTCAAGATCGCCGAGGACACGTGCGAGAACGCGGTGATCGCGGACGCGCTCCACACGGCGCGCAAGCGCGTGACGGACGGCACCTCGATCTCCGGCCCGCTCGCGACGAGCGGCGTGTTTCCGCGCCTGATGACGGACATGCTGGCCGTGGGCGAGCGCGCGGGCGACCTCTCGTCCTCGCTCGGCCACATCGGCACACGCTACCAGAAGGAGATGGACGCGAACATCAAGACGTTCACGGAGATGCTGCCGATGGTGCTGCTTTTCGTGCTGGCGGGCGTGATCGGCTTCATCATCTTCGCGATCTTCTCGGCGGTGTTCGCGGTGTCCAATTCCTTGGGTGCCTAGTGGCGAGTGGTTAGTGGCTAGCGGCTAGTGGTTAGCGAGATTTGACAATAAAAGACAAACTGAAAGGAACAGGAAATGAACGAGAAGGAAAGAGAACAGCTCGAGCGCGCGGCCAAGGCGGGCTTCACGCTGATGGAAGTGATGGTGGCCGTCATGATCGTCGGTCTCTTGACGGCGCTCGCGGTGACGAACGTCGGCCGCTACATGCGCCGCGCGAACGTCACGGCCACGCAGCAGCAGATCGTGACGATCGGCCAGGCGATCACGCAGTACCAGTTCGAGCACAACAGCAAGCTGCCGGAGACGCTGGACGCGCTCACCGAGGGCGACGACCCGCTGATCGAGAGCGGCAACCTGAACGACGCCTGGGGTAACCCGTTCCAGTACGAGAAGCTCGGCAAGAAGCGCTTCAAGCTGACGTCCTCCGGCCCGGACGAGGAGTTCGGCACGGAAGACGATCTGTCGAACATCGACACCGACAAGAAGAAATAACGGTGGCGTGAGGGCACGGCAGGCGGAATCGTAGTCGGCATACTTCGCACAGCGGGACCTCCCCATGAAGAGGCATGGTTTTACGCTTGTCGAGCTGCTGGTGGTGGTGGCGATCATCGCGGTGATGCTGTCCACGGCGGCGTTAAGCGTCGGCTCCGGCACCGCATCCGTGCGGATGAAGAACGCCGTGCGCAGCGTGTGGCAGCTCTCCGGCTACGCGCGGACGATGGCTCTCCTGCGGCAGCACGCCGTGGTGGTCACCTACTCGGAGGTGTGGGAAGGGGATACGTTCGTCAAGAGCCAGATCGAGGTAAAGGCGGGTTCCGAGCTGTCCACGCCGACGGAGGAGGCCTCGTCGTCCGTCGCCCGTTCGATCTTCGATCCGGAGGCCGAGTTGCCGACTCTGGAGGAGGAAACTGAGGAGGATTCCGCCGAGACCGTCGTGCAGGAGGGCATGGATGCGCGCGCATTCGAGTTTCCGGACGTCCATGTGAAGGTCGAGTTCCTGGGCGAGGAAGGCGAATCGATGAACGGCAAGAAGAAAGCCGTGTCCGTGTTCAGCAACGTGGACTACCTGCTGGGACGCGACAAGACCGAGAAGACGGACGACGAGAAGGCGAAAGCGACAAACGAGCCTGGTAGCGAAGACAAGGCGAATCAGGAGATGCGCGAGCCCGTCTCGATCGTCTTCGAGACGAACGGCCGTTGCGAGCCGCACCGCATCCTGGTGTGGAAAGACGGCCAGGACGAGGACGCCGCGACGGTGCTGGAGGTGGACCGCTTCGGCGCGATCAAGAACCCCGAAGACGAGGACGACGACCGATGACGCCGTGCCGTTCCAGTCTCCGCGCCGGCTTCACGCTGATGGAAGTCCTGATCGCCGCCGTCATGCTGGCCGTCGGGTGCATCGCCATCCTCTCCTGCATGATGCAGTGCCAGCGGCTGATGCTGGCCTCGAAGCGGTTCGAGTCCGCCCAGCTGGTTCTTCAGCTCGGCGAGATGGCACATCCGATTCCCGACCCTTCGCAGGTGACGACGAGCGGGGAGGACGTCATGAGCGACGATCTGCTGAACGTGAACGAGACGGCCGCCCTCGATCTCGTGAGCGAGCTGGAGATGGAACTGCCGCGCGCCGAGCGCGAACAGCTCCAGGACTACACCTTCGAGCGGACGGTGGACGAGACGGACGACGAGATCCTTCAGTGGAACGGCGGCATCTACGCGATCCGTTCCACCGTGCGCTGGGGCGGAAACAACTACGGCGCGAAGCGCGAAGAGCTGAACGTGATCAAGCTGTGGAGGAAGAAGCCATGACGCGGCGCGGCTTCACGCTCATCGAGCTGCTGGTGTCCGTCATCATCACGGCCATCATGATGACGGTGTGCTTCATCACGTTCAACACCGCGATCCGATGCTGGAGCCGCTCGGCGGCGGTGGCGGATACGGTTCGCAACGCCGAGTACGCGCTCACGCAGGTGATCAGCGGACTGCGCAGCGCCTACTATCCCACGACAGGGAAGCAGGACTACGCCTACGGCTTCCAGCTGTACGACAACGGCGAAGATCCGGAGGACAGCGACACGATCCAGTGGGTCAAGCTCGGCACGTCGATCGTCGGCAACCGCTCGCAGCTTTCCGAGACGCCGCACACGGTGCGGGTGTGGGTGCAGAAGGAAGGGCGCGACGGGCCGGGCGGCCTGTGGGTGAAGGCGGGCGAGCTCGACCTTCATCTGCTCGCCGACGATCCGGACGGCGAGGTGGATTTCAACGACGACGAGCAGTTCGAGCCGTATCCGCTGATCGAGGGTATCCAGGGGTTCGACTGCAAGGTGCAGTCCAAGCCGGACAGCGTGGAGAGCGACGGCACGCCCAAGTGGGAGGACACGTGGGACACCTCGAACTCGATTCCCTACCGGGTGAAGCTGACGTTCTGGATGACGCCGGCGAAGGAGACAGGCGAGCCCGTGCCGATCATGCGCGTGGTGGAGATTCCGCTCTGGGACATTTCGCAGAACCCCGTCACCGTGTCCTCCGAGGAGGGCAAGGAAGAAAAGGACAAGAAGGGCGGCAAGTCATCGGGTGGCGGCAAGTCGTCCGGTGGCGGAAAGTCGTCGGGCGGCGGAACCGCGCCGACAGGCGGAGGAAGGGGGCCTGCTGGCGGTGGTGGCAGAGGCCCGGCGGGCGGCGGTCGTGGCCCTGCCGGCGGCATGCCGGGCATGGGCGGCGGCGGACCGCCACCTGGAGGAGGGCCAATGTGATGAGACGCGGACGGACAGGCAGCGCGCTGGTGACGGTCATCTGGGTGGTGGCGGTGCTGTCGCTCATCATCCTGAACTTCGCCGCCGAAGCGAAGCTGCAGTCGGTCGTCAACCGGCATACCACCGAGCGTGTGCGCGTGAACAGCCTCACGGATGCCGGGCGGGTGATCGCCGAGGTGATCCTCGCCGACTACAAGAACGTGAGCGAGGCGCCTGAAGACCAGTCTCTGGACGAGATGGAGGAGGAGTTCCAGCAAGACAGGTGGATCCAGGAGAAACGGGACCTCAAGAGCGGTTCCCGCGTTGATACGGGGGCGATTCTGCTCGATGCCCAAGAT
The DNA here is from genome assembly GCA_946543025.1 of uncultured Verrucomicrobiota bacterium. GTDB lineage: Bacteria > Verrucomicrobiota > Kiritimatiellia > RFP12 > UBA1067 > RUG572. Next base: position 2,102 of record CAMNLN010000173.1, on the reverse strand, counting down.
CCGGATTCGGGCACGGTGAGCGTCCGTATCGAGGCGAAGGAGACGAAGTTGAACATCAACACGCTCTGGTCGGGCGGCAACCAGAACTGGCTGGAAATCTGGGAGAACGTCCTTGCGTCCTGCAACGTGCCGGAAGAGTATTGGAACGAGCTCATCTGCTCGTGGAACGACTGGCGCGATCCGGACGACGCGCTCTCGCAGGACCTGCTCGACGAATATCCGCGCGGCGAGGGCGGCGAGGCCGAGTACTACAAGGAGGAGCTGAAGAGCGAGGACGGCACGATGGAGTTCGAGCCGTGCAAGCCGCGCAACGGGGAAATTTCGGACCTCAAGGAACTGGCGATGCTGAAGGGATTCCGCGAGCATCCCGTCGTGCTGACGGGGGGCGTGATCAACCCGGAGGACAAGGAGGAGGACCAGATCAAGGTGACGTCGATTCTCGGCTTTTTCGACGTGATCGGCACGGGCAAGGTGAACGTCAACACGGCCTCGAAAGAGATCCTGCTGACGATTCCCGGCATCGCGGATGACTTGGAAAACACGAGCTCGTTCGCGCCGACGGGCGAGGAGATCGTGCAGGCGATCATCGACTTCCGCGAGAAGCCGGACGCGACGGCGGCCGATGCGGCGTTCTTCAAGGAAGAGGACTACGGCAGCTTCAAGGATTTCAGCGACCTGCAGAACCGTATCCAGGAGAAGACGAGCAACGACATCGGCAACGAGGCGTCCAACTATCTCATCTACGCGCCTGAAATGTACTTTGAGATAACGATCGTCGGATCCTCGTCCGGCATCTCGCACACGGTGAAGGCGGTGGCGATGGTGCAGGACTCGAAGATTCGCTACATCCGATGGCAGGAGGATCCGTAAGTGTCGATCTCGCAGACGTTCATCGACCATCCGCGCGTCGCGTTCGTGATTTCCATCCTGATCGCGTTCTGCGGCGGGCTGTGCCTGAACACGATCCCGGTGGCGGAATATCCCGAGATCGCGCCCACGACGATCTACGTGACGGCCAGCTATCCGGGCGCGTCGAGCGAGGTGATCGCCGAGACGGTGGCGATCCCGATCGAGGACCAGATCAACGCGGTGGAGGATCTGCTGTACTTCTCGTCGAGCTGCAACAACAACGGCTCCTACGCCTGCTACGTGACGTTCCGCAGCGGCACGGACTCGAACATGAACCTCGTCAACCTGCAGAACGCCGTGAAACGCGCGGAGCCGAAGCTGCCGAGCGAGGTGCTCGCGAAGGGGCTCACCGTGAACAAGCGGCAGGAGGACCGCATGGCGATGTACGTGTTTCTCACGGACGGGCGGCAGGTCTCCATCATGGACCTTTGCAACTTCGTGGAGAACGACGTGAAGGACGCCGTGCAGCGCCTGCCGGGCGTGTCGCTTGTGGATGTCTCCAACCGGAAGTACGCGATGCGCGTGTGGCTGAACCCGGTGCGCATGACGGGCATGGGGGTGACGATCTTCGACATCAAGAACGCCATCCAGGCGCAGAACGTGCAGGCCGCCGCCGGCACGATCGGCAGCGAGTACTCGAACCGCTACCTCAGCTACAAGCTGAACGTGAAGGGGCGGCTCAAGACGAAGGAGGAGTTCGAGAACATCGTCGTACGCGCGAACCCCGAGACGGGCGCGCAGGTGCTGCTGAAGGACGTGGCGCGCGTGGAGCTGGGCGCGAAGACCTACTCGTCCACCAACCGCTTCAACGACGACATGGCCATCTTCCTGAACGTCTACAAGTCGCCGGAGGCGAACGCGATCGAGACGGTCAAGTCCGTCAAGGCCGAGGTGGAAAAGTGGGTGGGGCGCCTGCCGCCGGGCGTGAAGTGCGTGCTGGCGGACGACTCGACGGCGTTCACGAAGGTGTTCATGAAGGAGACGGCGAAGACGCTCGTGATCGCCTTGCTGCTCGTCGTCCTCATCACCTACCTCTTCCTGCAGGACTGGCGCGCGACGTTCGTCCCCGCGATCGCGATTCCCATCGCGCTCCTCGGCACGTTCATCTTCCTTCGCGCGTTCGGCTTTACGCTGAACATCCTCACCATGTTCGGCCTCATCCTCGTGATCGGCTCGCTCGTGGACGACGCGAT
>CAMNLN010000172.1 GCA_946543025.1 uncultured Verrucomicrobiota bacterium | reverse complement strand
CGATGCAGGTGCGTTCGCTCTCGCAGATCGACGTGACGCTCACGCCGTACTACGACGCCGACATCGCCGCCGGCCGCACCACCGAGGCCGAGTTCCGCGAGCAGTTCAGGCACTTCCTCTGGCAGTGGGGCTCCATCTGCTTCTACTGGAACCAGCCCGTCGGCCTCGGCGGGACGCGCAAGGACGGGACGAGCGAGTTCAACCACGTCTCGAAGATCATCCTGGACGTGGCGGACGAGTGCGCCCTGCCCACGCCCAAGTTCCTCGTGAAGATCGCGCCGAACACGCCCGAGTGGGCGATGGACAAGATGCTCGACATGGCGCGGCGCCACCGCTCCATCTGCTTCTGCGGCGAAGAGCCGATGACGCGCATCATGAAGTCGCAGGGCTACACGGACGAGCAGTGCCGCACGATGATCCTGAAGGGCTGCTACGAGTTCGCCGACCGGTGCAACACGAACGAGACGCTGCCCGGCAGGTACAGCCTGCTCCGCCCCGTCCCGGCGATCCTCCACGACGTCTGGCGCGGCGCGCTCGACCCCGCGAGGCTCCCCACCTTCGAGGCGTTCAGGGCCGAGTACGAGCGGCGCCTCGTGGCGTCGGTGGACGCCGCGCGCAAGACGGCCTTCGCGTACGAGAAGCACCTGGGCGACGTCAATCCGTCCAACGTGTTCACGCTCTCCTCCGAATACGCCATCGCGCACGGGAAGGACGCGTTCGCCGACGGCTGCGAGAAGGGCAACAACACGGCCTATTTCATGACCGGCCTCGGCACCGCCGTCGACGCGCTCCTCGCCGTGAAGGAGTACGTCTACGAGCGCAAGGAGCTGTCGCTCAAGGAGTTCGGCACGATCCTGCACGAGAACTGGGAGGGGCACGAGCCGCTGCGCCTGCGCATCCTGCGCGGCAAGCGCAAGTGGGGCAACAACGACGCGGAGGCGAACGCGCTCGGCGGCCGGATCGCGCACGTGGCCGGCTCGCGCCTCAACGGTATACCCAACTCGCGCGGCGGCGTGTTCCTCAACTCCGGGCACAGCGCGCGCGCGTTCATCTGGGCCGGGCGGCACATCGGCGCGTCGCCCGACGGGCGCAGGCGAGGCGAGGAGGTCTCGAAGAACCTTTCGCCCACGATGGGCGCGGACACCGAGGGCGTGACCGCGCTCGTGGCGACGCTCGCGCACGTGGACAGCCTCGACGTGCCGGCCGACTTCCCGCTCGACGTGATGCTCCATCCGTCCGCAGTCCATGGACAGAAAGGCCTCGACGCGATGAAGGCGATCGTGCGCCGCTACCACGCCAACGGCGGGTGCGTGGTGCATTTCAACGTGTTCAGCGCGGAGGAGCTGCGCGACGCGCAGGCGCATCCCGAGAAGTACGAGAACCTCCAGGTGCGCGTGTGCGGATGGAACGTGCGCTGGAACGACCTGAGCAAGATCGAGCAGGACAAGTACATCGAGCGCGCCGAGGCGATCATGCGCTGAACTTTGACCGGAAAGGAGCCACAATGAAAAAAGCGAGGATTCTAGCTGTTGCGTCGGCGGCGCTCTGCGCCGCCAGCCTGCGGGCCGCCGTGCCGGGGGCGGCCGCGCCGTCGTGGCGGGGCGTCATCAACAACCACCTGATCGCGCGCTTCGTGAACGACAGCGGCGTGACGAAGACGTACCGCGCCTACGTGAGATATTCGGGCGAGAGCTCGTTCTCCCTGTTGGGCGACGTCGCCTGCACGGGCGGCAAGGGCGCGCAGATCGTCAGTCTGCCGGTCGACGGCGCGCGGGCAGCGACGTTCCGCCTCTGCCGCGTCAACGACGACGGCGAAGGGGCGATGGACGCCGACCTGGACTACACCGCGACGAACGCGGTGCTTGGCACGCTCATCTCCTCCGCCCCGTATAACAGCGCTGCGGAAAACAAGCTCGCCAACGCCGCCGACGGCGACTACGCCACGAGTTTCAACTCCAAGGCCGAGAACGTCACGTGGATCGGCGTCGACCTGGGCGGCGTGCGTTCCGTCACGGGCGTTCGGTTCCTCACGCGGTGGGATCGCACCTACCGAATGACCAATGCCGTCGTGCAGGTTGCGAACGACGCCGATTTCTCGGATGCGACGACGGTCTACACGCATGCCGTGCTCAAGGCGTACGAATTCACGAAAGACGGCATCATTACGCTCTCGTTCGACGCTCCGGCCAACGGCCGCTACGTGCGCTGGCTCGGGCATGACGCGAGCAAGTATCTTTCCGTCGCGGAGATCGAGTTCCTGAGTTCGGCCATCCCCAGCGACGAGGCAATCCCGTCCGACGTGGTCCCGTCCGACGTGACGGCCACGTCGGACGCGCTTCTCTCCGGCGGCGCGCCGACAGTCGGCTGGACCGACGCCTCAAGCGGCGCCTTTCCCGTGCAGGTCTTCCGCGCGACGGCGGCGGGCGGCCCCTACGAGCTCGTCGCCGGGCTTGACGCCGGGACGACGAGCTGGACGGACACGACGGCGGTGCTCGGCGTGCGCTACTACTACGTCGTCCAGTACACGAATTCGGTTTCCGTCGGAACGGCGAGCGAATGGGTGGCCTACCGGCGACTGCGGCGGCTGGAGCGCACGGCGGAGGACAACACGAAGCTCAAGGACGGCGTGACCGTGCGCCTCTCCAACACGGGGAACGAGAACAACGCCACCTGGAAGTCGGCCAATGCGTTCGACGGCGACACCAATACGGTCGTTTCGTGCCCGGTACCCGATACGCGCATCGCGCTCGACTTCGGCGAGAGCAAGGTTGGCGTGGCGCTCGTGCGCGCCCATGCCGCGCCATACCCGCGGTACGACCGTTTGCAGACGGCGTGCGTCTACGCGACGGACGGCGACTATCTGACGACAGGCGTGCAGGTGAGCGATGGCGTGATGCCGTTTTCCACCGGCTGGGCGACGCTTGCGTGCAGCGATCCCGCGTGCTACAAGGTCTATTACCTGATGCGTCCAGACCACGTGAACTTCTTCAGCTGCATGGCCGAGCTGGAGATGTACGGATGGTATCCGGCGGACGAGGCCGCAATCCTGCTCGCGCCGACGCGCCTGACGAAGACGGTCACGGCATCCGCCGTGACGCTGGTGTGGGACGCGTGCAACCGGGCGGCGACCTATCGCGTGGAAAAGCTCGTGGGCGGCACGTGGTCGGCGCTCGGCACGACGGTCTCGCCTGCGTTCGTCGACGAAACAGTTTCGCTGGACGGCACGTCCGTCTCGTACCGCATCGTCTCCGTTGCGGCCGATGGCGTGGAGGAGGCAATCTCGCAGACGTTCTCGTTCGTGCCGTACGTGCCGGCGGACGGCACGGGGCTGACGGCCGTCTACACGCGCCCCTACACGAACGACGCGTGGAGCGCGGACGAGGATACCGTCGCCGTCACGAACGTGGACGCGGCCATCGACCACGACTGGCAGCGCACGGCGCTGTTTCCGGGCTGGGGAACGGGTATCGCGGACATCCACTACGTCCGTGTGCGCTGGTACGGCAAGCTCGTCGTGCCGCACGCCGGCCGCTACTCGTTCAAGGCCGAGACGTTTGCCGACAACGCCGTCGCGGTGGCCATCGACGGCGTCTGGGCGGTCAACTCCGCACATGCCACGGACGACGGCGTTTCGGGGGAATTGGACCTGGCTGCGGGCGAGCACGACTTCTACGCCGAGTTCTCGAAGCCGTACGTCACCGCGAAGTTCGTCCTCAAGTGGGGCGGCGCGGTCGCGGAAGAGGTTATCCCGTCGTCACAGTTCCGTCCGGCGGCTCCGTTCGCGCACGGCGACTGGACGTCGGTGCGCACGTTCGGCGACGTGCCGCAGACGGGCATGGTGTTCCCGTCGGCGGACGGCGCGTCGTTCCGATTCAACCCAGGGTCGCGCGCGCTTGCCAGCATCGCCCAGAAGTACCTTGCCATGTCGCGCGCCGTCGACGGCGATTTCGACCTGGCGTTCCATGCGGCGCTCCTTTCGCCGAGCGAGCCGAACGCGCAGCGTTTCGGGATCAAGGTAGCGTCGTCGCTCGACCTGACGGCGCCCGGCGCGTTCTACTTCTTCGGCTACAGCGCGAGCGACAACGGGTCTGGATGGACCTTCTCCGGCTTGCGCACGACGGCTGGAACTGGCTACACATGGCCCAACGGCACCAGCTGGGTGCGGCGGGGCGAGTTCCTGCGCGGCGGTGTAGGCGACGTGCGGATACGCCGCAAGGGTGAAACGGTCACCTGCTTCTACAAGGACCCGCAAACGTCGCAATGGGTTGTGGACTACACGCTTTCGGCGGCGTTCCTGCCGCAGACGGTGCAGCTCCAGCTGTTCGCCACGGGGAACAACGTCCAGTCGGCGGACGTGATCTGGGAGATTTCGGATATTACGCTCGATCGAGTTTCCGGCATGACGATCATAATCAGATAACCGAGGCATAACATGAAAAAGATGGCGTTGGTGTTGACGTTGGGGGCGTTTGCCGCGGCGGCGGCGGAGTTCCGTCCCGTGGCGGTGACGGCCGCCACCGAGACGTACGGCGTGCGGTTTGCGGCCGAGAAGATGATCGACGGCGACCTCGCCACGTACGCCTGCTTCCAGGACGACTCGCGCGACGGGTTCGATCCGAAGTCAGACCCGCCGTATGCGGCCGCGCCCGTCACGTGCGCGTTCGTGCTCGACCTCGGCGAGGAGCGGGAAGTTGTCGGCCTGAAGCTCGTCTCGCGCAACTGCTGGGCGGCGACGATGGCGTCGGACGTGAGCGTGTGGACATGTTCCGACCCGCGCGGGGCGCGTGACGTTGCGCCGCTCGCCGCGAACGCGTCCCTGCCGCCGATGGTCAACTCCTACGCCGCCTGCGTCACGTGGCCGAAGGCGCGGACGCGCTACCTGAAGGTGCGCGTGAACGACGCGAACCGCAAGCCGTACCGTCCCGGCTTCACGTGGGTGATGTGGGAGTGGGCGCGGATGAACGGCGATCCGCTCAACGGCGACGGGAAGTTCTACAACTGCCAGATCGCGGAGGTTGCGGCGTTCGACGCGCTGCCGGCGGACGCGCCCGTGCCGAATGCGGACGACGTCGCTTTCCCGCGCGAACGGCTGGAACGCGACTGGATCTACCAGGACGCAGGGCTCAACGTCGCGAAGGTCTTCACCTCGGCGAAGGACTGCGAGACCGAGCGCAAGATGGTGGCGAAGGCGCTCGCGGGCGTGCCGGACGGCGATGCAAAGGAAAAGCTCCTTGCCGAGTTCGGCGCGCTCACGGACGCGGAGACCGTCGGGAACGACCCGCGCTGGCGCAACCTCTATCTGCGTGCGTGCGCCGTGCGCCGGCAGGCCCGCCTCGCGAAGCTTCGCGCGAAGGCCACGCAGTTCGTCTACACGAAGAACCATGTGTTCGGCGGCGAGCAGGGGCTCGTGAGCGCGTACGACCAGTGGGACGACCAGGTGAAGACCGAGTGCGGGAACCACAAGGGCTGGGCCGACAGCCGGAAGGACTCGCAGGACGGAATGCCGCTCACCGAGATCGGATCGCAGCTCTGCATCGGCACCGTGAACGCCGACGGCTCGATCTCGCACGAGGTGATCCTCGATAGGCCCGACGGCCTTATCGCGCACCCGAACCTCTCGTGGGACGGCAAGACGCTCGTCTTTGCCATGCGCGCGAACTTCACGAACGACTGCATGTCGCTCTACACGATGGACCTCGCCACGCGCAAGACGACGCGCATCACGTTCCCGGAGAAGGGCCCCGACGGACAGCCCCTCGCCGTCACCGACACGGAGCCCGTCTGGCTGCCGAACGGCGACATCGTCTTCGCCTCCACGCGCTACTCGCGCATCTGCGACTGCTGGTATCGCGCGGGCGGCGACATCTACCGCTGCCGGGCGGACGGCTCGTTCCTCCGCCGCCTCACGAACGACGAGCTGATGAGCAACCTTCCGCAGGTGACGATGGACGGACGCGTCGTCTTCACGCGCTGGGAGTACAACGACCGCACGGCGCTCTACCTTCACCCGCTCATCGTGATGAACCCGGACGGCACGGGCCAGACCGAATGGTACGGCAACAACTCGGACTTTCCCAGCTCCATCATCCACGCGACGCCCGTGCCGGGGTCGCAGAAGCTGCTGGCCATCATCTCCGGCCACCACGTCCCCTACAAGGGCAAGCTTGCGCTCGTCGACCGTCTGGAAGGCACGCAGGCCGGCGAAGGCATCGAGTTCGTGGCCGGCGGCGCGCCCGACCGTACGCCGGGCCGCCATCGCCAGGAGGTGAAGCCGCGCCACTTCAACGATTTCCGCATCGACGCCTTCGGGCAGGACGGCCCGCAATGGGCCTCGTGCTTCGCGTTTTGCGAGACGGACTACCTCGTCTCCTTCCAGCCTGAAGGATGCTGCCGGATGTACGGTCCGTACTGGCCTCGTTTCGGCGCATACTGGCAGACGGCAGACGGCGATCGCGAGCTGCTCGCGTACGACTGGAAGCAGTGCGTGGGCGGCGTCGTTCCCGTTATGCCGCGCGAAAGGCCCGTCCAGCGCGTGGACATCGCGCAGGACGAGGAGAACGACGGCACGTTCTACGTGCAGGACGTCTACCTCGGACCAGGCCTCGCGGGCATCCCGCGCGGGACGGTCAAGAAGTTGCGTGTGATGGCGCTCGAGTATCGCACGGCGCGCCTCGGTTGGTGCGGGAACGGCGGCGAGTACGAGACGGGACTCAACCAGACGCCGATTTCGCTCAACTCCGGCGCGTGGGACGTGAAGCACGTGCTGGGCGAGGTGGACGTGGAAGAAGACGGCAGCTGCCTCTTCAAGGTGCCGGCGCGCCAGGCGGTCTTCTTCCATTTGCTCGACGGCGAGGGGAAGTGCGTGCAGTCGATGCGCAGCTGGGCCACGCTCCAGCCGGGCGAATATTTCGGCTGCATCGGCTGCCACGAGCCGAAGCGCGGCGCTCTGCCGCCAGACGCGCGCAACGTGACGGCCGCGATGAAGAAGCCCGCGCAGGCGCTCAAGCCGTTCGCGAACGGCACGAAGGAACATCCGCTGGTCAAGCGGTTGCGCACGGAGAAGTGGTACGCGAGCGTCGACAACTTCCTCGGCGTGAACGCGGCGCGCTCCACGGACCCTGACGCGCCAACGGACGGTTTCAGCTTCCGGCGCGAGATACAGCCGATCCTCGACAGGAACTGCACGCGTTGCCACGACGCGACGCATCCGAAACTCGACCTCACGGGCGCCCCGTTCCCCGACGACAAGGTATGGCGTATCTCGAAGAACTACTACAACCCCAAGCGCGCCTGGACGCAGAGCTACGTGAACCTCACGGCGCACGGCAACCCCGACGCGTGCAAGTGGATGAAATGGCTCAAGCCGCGCAGCCGTCCCACGATGCTGCCGCCGTACCATACCGGCTCCTGCAAGAGCGAGATATTCAAGAAGTTCGACGGTACGCACCACGGCGCGAAGCTCACGGACAACGAGAAGCGCACGTTCGCGTGCTGGATCGACATGCTCTGCCCGTTCGCCGGATCCTTCGCCGAGGCGAATACTTGGACGGAGGAGGAGAAAGGTATCTTCCTTCATTTCCAGGGCAAGCGCGTGAAGTACGC
>CAMNLN010000171.1 GCA_946543025.1 uncultured Verrucomicrobiota bacterium | reverse complement strand
GCGGCGACACGGTGAACAAGGGCGCGGGCATCGCGATTGGGGCGATCGCGCAGGCCAACGAGGCCGCGCTCGCCGTCAACGCCTACCTGCGCGGCGGCGAGTACAAGCCGGTCAAGCCGATCCTTTCGGAGCGCAATCTCACCGAGAAGGATTTCGAGGACCGGCCGCGCATCGCGCGCGCCGTGATGCCGCAGCGTCCCGCCGAAGAGCGCAAGCACGACTTCAAGGAGGTCAACCTCGGCCTCTCGGTGGAGGCGGCGCAGGCGGAGGCAAAGCGCTGCCTCGAATGCGGTTGCCACGACTTCGAGGACTGCAAGCTTATCCGCTACGCGAACCTCGTGCAAGCCGACGTGCAGCGCCTGCGCGGCGACTTCCATCCCGGCTTCGTGGAGCAGAAGCTCGTCACGATCGAGCGGAACCAGCGCAAGTGCGTCCTTTGCAACCTGTGCGTGCGCGTGTGCGCCGAGCAGGCGAAGCAGGGGCTGCTGGGTCTCGTCGGGCGCGGTTTCAAGACGGTCATCAAGCCGGAGTTCAAGGATCCCGCCGCGACGGCCGTCTGCAAGGACTGCCGCCTCTGCGCGGAGAACTGCCCCACGGGCGCGCTCAAGATCATCGGATAGCAATTCGCAATTGACGCGGCGGCGGCATTCTGATAAACTATCTCCCGTTTCCGGCGAGATAGCTCAATGGTAGAGCATCAGAATCATAATCTGCTGGTTGAGGGTTCGAGTCCCCCTCTCGCCACCATCCAAGCCCCGGCAATTGTCGGGGCTTTCGTTTCCCTCAAATTCCGCGCTGGAGGCGTTCGAGCGCCTCGATGCGGTCTTCCAGCGACGGGTGCGTCGCGAAGAGGGAGGTGTGTTTGCCGGCGATGCCCATCGCCTTGATCGAGTCGGGCAGGATGCCGGGCTGCAGGTTGCCGAGCCGGCGCAACGCGGCGATCATCGACGAGGGCGAGCCCAGCAGGTTGGCACTGCCCGCGTCGGCGGCGTATTCGCGGCGGCGCGAGTACCAGTACACGACGAGCGAGGCGGCAATGCCAAGCGCAAACTGCAACACGTAATAGACCAGATAGTAGATGCCGTTGCTGCTGCCGCGCCGGTTGCCCTTGCCGTTCGACATCGCGTTCGCCGCCATGAACGCCACCACGCGGGAAAGGAAGATCACACAGGCGTTCAGCACGCCCTGCAGGAGCGTCATCGTCACCATGTCGCCGTTCGCCACGTGGCTCATCTCGTGCCCGAGCACGGCGCGCAGCTCCTCGCGCGTCATCTGCGCCATGATGTCGGTGGACACCGCCACGAGCGCGTGGTTGCGGAACGCACCCGTCGCGAACGCGTTGGCGTCGCCCTTGTAGATCGCCACCTCCGGCATCTTGACGTTGGCGCGGTCGGCGAGGCTGCGGACGGTTTCGACCAGCCAGCGCTCGGCCTCGCCCTCCGAGCCGTCGATCACTTGCGCGCCGACCGACCACTTGGCGATCGTCTTTGAGAGCAAGAGCGAAATGATGCCGCCCGCCATGCCGAAGATAAGCGAGAAGATGGCCAGCGCCTGAAGGTCGCCTCCCATGGCTCCGCTAGGGTCGATTCCCATGAACGCGCAGACGACATGGAAGACGACCATCATCAGGAACATGATGGCCAGATTGGTAATCAGGAACAGAATTATGCGTTTCATGCTGGAATCCTATGCTTTACTTGTTAAACCCCTTGCGGGTGAAGAATTCCCACAAGCGGTCCATCCAGGTGTAGCTGCCGGTGCCGGGGGATGCCGTGAACTGGAAGCAGTGCCCGCGCGTGGCGAGGGTGTGGAGGTCGCACTGGATGCCTTTGCGGCGGAGGAACTCCCATGCCTTGACCGAGTTCATGGACGCCCAGACGTCCGCGTCGCCGTGGACGAAGCACATCGGGGGCGTGGCGTCGTCGAACGAGAACTCCGGCACAAGCACGGCATCGTCCTCGTTGCCGCCTTCGGCGTTGGGGCGGTCGACGCCGTCGGTGAGCGCGTAGGCAGGGTAGATGGGGCAGGCCCACTGGACCGTGCAGGACTGCCGGTCGATCTCGTCCACGGGCGCATAGGCAGGCGTCTTTGCGTTCGTGGCCGTCATGAGCGTGAGGTGTCCGCCGGCGGAAAAGCCCATGATGCCGATGCGGTTCGGGTCGAGCCCGCGCCCAGGGGCTTCCGCGCGAACCATGCGAATGGCGCGTTGCGCGTCCTGCCAGCCGCTCAGGTATTTCGGCTTGTCGATCGGGCGCGGGCAGCGGTACATCACCACCACTACGGTCATGCCCTTTTCGTTGAGATAGTGCGCCACGGGCGTACCCTCGCCGTTGAAGTTGCAGAAGTTGTAGCCGCCGCCGGGCACGATCACCTGGATGGCCTTCGTCTTGAGATGCTCAGGGACGAACCACACGAGGTACGGCGCGTACTGCTGGTTTTCGGAGGGGTCGGGCATCTTGCCTTCGGGCCAGAGCATCTCCTTCTCCGTGCGGATCGTCGCGCCGGGCATGAACCGGTGGTCCTGCGCGACGGGACGGCCGAGCGTGCCGAGGACACCGATCTGGCGCATGAACTCGAGCGCGCGCTCGAAGGCGTCCGCCTTCACGGGGCCGTGCTTGCGGTCGGCGTCCAAATGAAGCTCGGCGGGAATCTTCATGCGGCGGAGCTGGCGGTAGATCTGCGTGGAGCCGATGGGAGAGTAGGGATCGAGGCCGCCGTGGAAGAAGCACATCGGGCAGGTCTTGGCGTCGAACTTGAACGACGGGTTGAGCTTCACGTCGGGACCGTTGCCTTCGGTCGTGTTCTTGCCTTCGAGGCCGTCCGTGAGCGCATAGGCGGGACAGAATGGGATGGCCCAGTTGATGTGGCAGGAGGTCTTGTCGAGGTCGTCGATCGGCGCGTAGGCGGGCGTCTGCGAGCTGGCGGCGAGCATCACGGAGAGGTGCGACCCGGCAGAGCACCCCATCACGCCGATCTTTTCGGGGTTGAAGCCGCGCGCGGCGGCCATCGACCGCACGAGGCGGACGGCACGCTGTCCGTCTTCCCACGCGGTCTGGTAGATCGGGATGCCCTTCGGGCGGGGCGTACGATAGGTGAGGTTGACGCAGGCGATGCCGGCGTCGAGCATCTTCTGCACGAGCGGGGCGAAGGCCGGCCCGTCGCAGCAGCAGTTGTAGCCGCCGCCGGAGATGATGATCATGCACGTGTCGGTCTTCGGCGCTTCCTTCGGCGAGACGAACCACTGCAGGTGCGGCATGCGGTTAGCGGCGGGAACGAACCCCGGCGTCTTGGCCTCCTCGGTGGTCGCCGCGATCTGGTGTTCCTGGAAGTCCGGAATCTTGCCGTCCGGCCACAGGGGAATCTTCTCCTCCATCGGCAGTCCGGCCGTCAGGCAGGACGAGAGCAGCATCGCAACGGCACAGAAGTTCTTTTTCATTTGCAGGCTCCTTGTTGTTCGGACGCTAGTTTACCACATCGCCGCCCTCGCCGCAATTGCCAGCAGCCAGTCACTCGACGGCAAGACGTGTTTTGGCCGTTCAGCTCCTGCGCAGTGCAATTGGCGTGGGCGGCAATTTGCCCGCCGGACAGGAAAATGATATACTATTCCCTCAAATTTTGCGAGGTAAAGCATGTCTGAAGAAGGAACCGGAGTGGTCGCCCACCCCGAAATCGAAGAGGACTCCTGCAAAGGGTGCGGCCGCTGCGTGGCGGCCTGCCCCAGGAAGTGCCTTGAGCTGAAGGTGACGTTGAACAAGATGGGCATCAAGCCCGTCGGCTACACGGGCACGGGCTGCATTGGCTGCGGCATGTGCTTCTACAACTGTCCGGAACCCTATGCGATCAAGGTGGTGAAGCCATGACGAAGTTCGTGAAAAGCAACGAGGCCGTGGTGATGGGCGCGCTGTACGCGGGGTGTGACCTCTACTTCGGCTATCCGATCACCCCGGCGAGCGAAATCGCCCACGGCGCGGCGAAGTGGTTTCCGATGCTCGGCCGCACGTTCGTGCAGGCGGAGTGCGAGACGGCTTCCGTCAACATGATGTTCGGCGCGGCGGGCGCGGGCAAGCTGTGCATGACGGCCACCTCTGGCCCCGGCTTCTCCCTTATGCAGGAAGGCATCTCCTACCTTGCGGGCGCGGAGCTGCCTGCCGTGATCGTGGATGTCAACCGCGCCGGGCCCGGCCTCGGCAACGTCTATCCCGAACAGAGCGACTACACGCCAGCCGTGAAGGGCGGCGGGCACGGCAACTACCAGACCTTCACGCTTGCCCCGGCGAGCGCGCAGGAGATGTGCGACTTTACCATCAAGGCGTTCCAGATGGCCGCCAAGTGGCGTACGCCCGCCGTGGTGTTCGCCGACGGCCTCCAGGGTCAGATGATGGAAACGGTGACGTTGCCGGACGCGGAGCTCTCGCGGCCGGACTTCTCCGACTGGGCCGCGCAGGGCGAGCCAAAGACGCGCCAGAACCTCATCAAGTCCATCTTCCTTGACGCCGCCGCGCAAGAGGTCTTCAACGACCATCTCCAGCGCAAGTACGAGGACATGGCCGCCGACGCGATGGCTGAGACGTACCTTGCGGCCGACGCCGACCTTGTGATCGTGGCCTTCGGCATTGCCAGCCGGATCGCCCGTACGACGGCCGAGACCCTGCGCCGCAAGGGGATGAAGGCGGGCGTGTTCCGCCCGATCACCCTCAATCCGTTTCCGCGCGAGCGGCTGGCCGCCGCCGCGAAGGGCCGCAAGATCATGACCATCGAGCTGGACGCGGGGCAGTTCGCCGACGACGTGCGCCTCAACCTCGCCAAGAGCGGTCTCGGCGCGGAGGCCGCGAACGTGATGATGATCCACCGTATGGGCGGGCAGGTCGTCACCGTGGACGACGCCGTCAAGGCCGCCAAGATGATTCTGGGGAAGTGAGATGAAGACGATCGAGCAAAAAGGAATGTACCAGAAGTTCCCGCGTAGCGGGAAAGATACGCGCGTGACGCACTACTGCGCCGGCTGCGGGCATGGAATCGTGAACAAGCTCGTCGCCGAGTGCTGCGCCGAGATGGGCCTGCAGGACCGGACGATCTTCGTCGATCCCGTCGGCTGCGGCGTGTTCACCTACTACTACTGGGACGCCGCGCACATCTCCGCCGCTCATGGCCGCGCGTCCGCCGCCGCCACGGGCGTCTGCCGCGCACGGCCCGATGCCGTCACGATCGCCTACCAGGGCGACGGCGATCTCGGAGCCATCGGCTTCAACAACGCCTTCCAGGCCGCGTCGCGCGGCGAGAAGTTCGGCTGCATCTTCATCAACAACTCCCTCTACGGCATGACCGGCGGCCAGATGGCCCCCACCACGCTCGAGGGCGAGAAGACGACTACCACGCCGTTCGGGCGCGACCCTGCGCTCACCGGCCACCCGCTCCACGTGTGCGAGGTCTTCAGCCAGCTGCAGGCGCCCGTCTACATCGCCCGCGTCTCGGTGGCGGACACGAAGCGTATCCTGCAGTGCAAGGCCGCCATCAAGCGTCTGTTCGAGATCCAGCGCGACCGCAAGGGTTACGCGCTCCTGGAAATCCTCGCTCCCTGCCCAACCAATTTCGGCATGAACCCGCTCAAGGCGGCCGAGTTCTGCAAGAACGAGATGGAGGCCGAGTTCCCGCTCGGCGTGTTCAGGGACACGGAAAAGACCGGTGTGGGCGAAGCAGCAATCCCCAAGCCTCAAGCTCCAAGCGCCATCCTTGCCGTCAAGCCCGTGCCGCAGTTCGCCACATGCGCGGAACTCTTCGGCGTGCCGGACGGCGTGGACGCGCCGCCGGCAGAGAACGATCCCTCCGTGCCGGAACGCCGCTTCAAGTTCGCCGGCTACGGCGGACAGGGCATCCTTTCGCTCGGCATCTGCGTGGCGGAGGCCGCGCGCCTCCAGCGGCGCCATACGCTGTGGTTCCCGTCCTACGGGCCGGAGCAGCGTGGCGGCTCGGCGTCCTGCTCGGTGGTCGTCTCCGGTACGCCCATCGGCTCGCCCACGGTGGAGCATCCCGACGTGCTCGTGTGCATGAACCAGCCCTCCTACGAGCGGTTCGTAGGCGACGTGAAGAAGGGCGGCATCGTGATCGTGGACGCTTCCGTGCCCATCATGAAACAGCCGCCCGAAGGCGTGAAGCTCCATCAGGTGCCCGCCATCAAGATGGCCGAGGATTTCGGCGTACCGAAGGCCGCCAACACGATGATGCTCGCCGCGCTCCGCGCCTTCAAGGCCACGGGCCTCGACGACGAGCATCTCGAGACGGCGCTCTGCGCGTCCTTCAAGAAGAAGCCGCAGCTCATCGAGAAAAACCGCGACCTCCTTCATCGCGCCGAGGCCGCATTGAAGCAACCTTGACCCGATCGCCCTTTAAAGGCTATAATAACCATTTGCTTGGAGGAACTATGGCAGAAGAACTACAACAGCTTCTAGAGAAGATCCAGCGCGACGGCGTCGACAAGGCGAACGCCGAGGCTCAGGCCATCGTCGACAAGGCGAAGGAAGAGGCCAAGGCCATCGTCGACAAGGCGAAGGAGGAAGCCGCCGCCGCCACGGCCAAGGCCGAAGCGGACGCAAAGGCGTTCGCCGAACGCGCGAACACGACCATCAAGCAGGCCGCGCGCGATACGGTCTTGGAGGTAAAGGAGAGCGTCAACAAGTTCTTCGAAGGGCTTCTCGCGCAGGACGTGAAGGGCGCGCTGGCCGACAACGCCGCCGCGCTCGCCGCCGAGGCGATCAAGGCCCTTTCCGCCGGCGCGGACGCCCAGGTGGCCGCGAACGCACGTCTGTCGGAAGCCTTGCGCGCGCAGTTCGCCGCCGGCGCCGCAAATGGCGTGACGGTGGTCACCGACGAGTCCGTCGGCACCGGATTCTCCGTGCGTCTCGACGGCGGCCGCGTAGAGCACGATTTCTCCGAGAAGGCCATCACCGCCGCGCTCGCCAAGCGCCTTCGTCCCGACCTGGCGAAGATTGTCGAGGGATGAGAAGGCATGGCGGCTGATTATCTTGTCTCGTCGCTGCAGCCGTTGTCGCTCGACGGTCCGCCGCCCTACACGGCCGAACAGTTCCTCGGCCTGTGCCGCAGCCAGCTTTCGGCAAAGGACGCAGAGGCCGTCGCCTCCGTGATGGCCGACGCGCCGTCCGCCCATCCTCTTGCCGCGATCTGGCGCGACCTTGACGCCCAGCTCCGCAACGCGATCGCCGCCGAGCGTGCGCGCCTCCGCGGACAGGACGCCGCCCGCTGGCGGCGATCCGTGGATGGCTGCTCGCTCTTTTGGGCGAACCGCGCCGCCGGCGCGTTCCAGGAAAAGGATCCCGCCCGTCGCGAGCGGCTGCTCGACCAGGTGCGTTGGGACGCTGCTGCCGAACTTGTCCCGCCTGCCGCCCCGCTCTCGACGGCGGCCGTCTTCGCCTACGCCATTCGCCTGTCCATCGTCCTGCGCCGTGCCGCGCGCGACGTGGCTGCCGGCAACGACGTCTTCAACCGGCTCACCGCCGCCTCCAAGATCGAATTTAAGGAATCACACACATGACTACGACCGGAAAAATCGTCGGCGTCAACGGCAACATGATCACCGTCGCGTTCGACGGCGCCGTCGCCCAGAACGAA
>CAMNLN010000170.1 GCA_946543025.1 uncultured Verrucomicrobiota bacterium | reverse complement strand
ACTGGTGCAGCGGCTTCTTCCCCGGCTCGCTCTGGTACCTCTACGAGTACACGAAGGCCGAGGACCTGAAGGCGGCGGCGGAGAAGTTCACCGCCATCCAGGATCAGATCCGCCATTACACCGACAACCATGACATCGGCTTCATGCTGATGACGAGCGTGGGCAACGCCCTGCGCCTCGCGCCGAAGCCGGAATACAAGGACATCCTCCTGGACGGCGCGGCCGCGCTCGTTACGCGCTACGACGCGAAACTCGGCCTCATCCGCTCGTGGAACAGCGGCAAGGCGGGCGGCAAGATGAACAGGGACCACTACCTCGTGATCGTGGACAACATGATGAACCTGGAGCTGCTGGAGTGGGCGGCGAAGAATGGCGGCGACGAGAAATTCCTTGCTGTGGCGAAGTCGCACGCCGACAAGACGAACCGCAACCACTTCCGTCCCGATTCCAGCGCCTACCACATCCTCGACTACAACCCCGAGAACGGCAAGATCTACTCCTACCGCGCCGGGCAGGGCGCTTCCGCCGACGGCACCTGGGCGCGCGGCCAGGCCTGGGCCGCCTATGGCTTCACGATGATGTATCGCGAGACGAAGGATCCCGCCTATCTCGAGCGCGCCATGCGTTGCGCCGACTACGTGCTCGCGGCGCCGAACCTGCCCGCCGACAAGATTACCTACTGGGACTTCAAGGCGCCGAACATCCCGAACGAGGAGCGCGACACCTCCGCCGCCGCCATCTTCGCGAGCGCGTTTCTGGAACTTGCGGCATACGTGCCTGCGGAACGCGGGCGGGCCTATCGCGCCTTCGCTGTCCGTTCGCTCCTGTCGCTGGCCTCGCCGGCGTACTTTGCTAAGACGGGCGAGAACGGCAACTTCCTGCTTATGCACGGCGTGGCCAACAAGCCCGGCGGCGGCGACGTGGACGCGGCGCTCAACTACGGCGACTATTACTTTCTTGAGGCTCTGATACGTTTCTGGAGGAGCGTTGAAGGGTGAACGTTGAAAACAGAAAGGTACCGTGAAATGAAGATGAATGTTTTGTTCATGCTGGCGTCAGTTGCCGCCATGGGCGTATGCGGCGCGGACGCGCCGTACGACATCGGCGCCGAACTCGCCACCGAGAGTTTCTGGAAGAGCGATCCCGTCCTCTTCGTCAAGCGACACGAGGAGCAGGGGTTCAACTTCACGTCCAACGCGCGCGAAGGCGCCGATACGCGCCTCGACGGCGCGGTGACGTACAAGGGCATTCCCGTGTACGAGACGAAGGTGTCCTTCGGCGAGCTGGGCGGCGTGGAGCGCGTGGAGCTGGTGCTGTTCGCGACGGCCGGGACGGAGGCGATCGAGACGATCCTCACGGAGCGCGGCGGCAAGATCCGGCGCCGTATGCGCAAGGAGAAGAAAATCACGCGTGAAGAATTCGTGGATCTGGTAAATCGCATCCGCGCGGACCTGACGCCCGACGGCGGCAAGCCGCCGCCGCAGGTCGCCGAACGGACGGGCAAGCCCGGCATCGTGCAGAAGTCGCAGACTTGGCCAAAGACGGACGTCCCGACCGTCGCGATCCTGACCTGGAACTACAGCCAGCAAGGCCGCAAGGCCGAGACGTTCGAGGCAGGCTTCGTACGCCTGACCGTGGACGGCCCCGCGCGTCTCTCGTCCGCCGCCGGAGGCAAGGCGGCCGTCGGGAACGCGAACGCGGCAAAAGGCGCGAAAAAGATTGCCGACAACGTGATCCGGGACCCGCGCGGCGACGTGTTCATCGACAACGTGCCGATGGTCGACCAGGGGCAGAAGGGGTACTGCTCCGCCGCCACGTCCGAGCGCGTGCTGCGCTACTACGGCGTTGAGGTTGACGAGCATGAGATCGCGCAGGCGGCCGGCACGACGGCCGAGGGCGGAACCTCCACGCTCGAGATGAAGAACTCCGTCCAGGCCATCGGGCGCAAGTACAAGCTCGGCACGGTTGTCACCTACGGCGATTTCGAGAAGCCTGTCGGCGAACGCATCGAGAGCATCGTCAAGGAGGTGGCCAACTACAACAAGGCGGCGAAGAAGCTCAAGAAGAAGGCGATCTCGGACGATGTCTACATCACGCGTCACGGGAGCATCACGACCTACAGCCCCGCGGCTGCGGACGCGGCGATGGATCCCGAGGTGCTGCGCGAGATGAAGGTGAACGGGCCGCAGAAGTCCAAGTTCACGAAGTTCTTGAAGGACATCCATCAGCAGGTGGACAAGGGCATCCCGCTCTTCTGGGGCGTGATGCTCGGCACCTACCCCGAGCCGGAGATCCCGCAGTCGAAGGGCGGGCACATGCGGCTCATCATCGGCTACAACGACAAGAAGCGCGAGATCCTCTATACGGACTCCTGGGGCGCGGGGCACGAGCTCAAGCGCATGCCCGCCGAATGGGCCTGGACGATTTCCCACTGTCTCATGTACATGAAGCCGCTGAGGTGATGCCATGGAACTGGCGCTGCTGGCAAACAGATTCAATGTCAAGGGGCGGCTCGTGACGCTCGTCCCGTTCGGCAACGGGAACATCAACGACACGTTCCTCGCCGTCTACCGCAACACCTTCACCGAGACGCAGGTCGTCCTCCAGCGCGTCAACAAGGCCGTGTTCCCGCGGCCGGAGGCGATCATGGCGAACATGCACGCGATTACGCTGCACTGCCACGAGAAGCTGGAGGCGGACGCGGCGGCCGGGCGGGACGACCGTGTGTGGCAGATGCCGCGCATCATCAAGACGAAAGGCGGCGCGGACTTCACGACGGACGACGATGGCGACGTGTGGCGCGTCATCACGCGCATCCTCTCCTCGCACGCGTTCGATTCCGCGCAGAGTCCCGAACACGCCCTCGAGTGCGGAGCGGCGCTGGGACACTTCCATTACCTTATTTCCGACATGGATCCTGCCACGATCGAGGACCCGCTTCCCGGTTTTCACGTCACGAGCGGATACCTTGCGCGGTATGACGAGACGCTGAACGACCCGCACGCGATGGAGATACTCAACGCCTCGATGGAGGCGAAGCGCCTCGCCCGCTACATCGAGGAGCGGCGCGACTTCGCCGTCTCCCTCGAAAGGGCCGAGGCGCGCGGCGAGCTCAAGAAGCGCATGTTCCACGGCGACCCCAAGGTGAACAACATCATGATCGACGACTTCACCGGCAAGGGCACCGCGATGATCGACCTCGATACGGTTTCCCCCGGCCTCGTGCAGATCGACGTTGGCGACGCCGTCCGTTCCATCTGCAACCCCGCCGGCGAGGAGGAGCTGAACCTCGGCAAGGTGACCTTCGACGAAACGCTCTTCCAGGCGTTCATGAAGGGCTACATGAAGGAGGCGGGCGCGTTCATGGAGGACGCCGACCGCGCGTGGCTCTTCGACGCGGTGCGCCTGCTGCCGTTCGAGCTGGGCCTGCGCTTCTTCCAGGACTATCTCGCGGGCGACAGGTACTTCAAGGTGCGGCAGCCCGGGCAGAACCTCAACCGCGCGCGCGTCCAGTTCCGCCTCTGCGAGGCCATCGAGGCCCGCGAACGTTCCATCCGGGCCTTCCTGGAGAAGCTCTGATGAAGATGACGACCATCGTGGTGGAGGAGGACGGCAAGAAGAAGTACAAGCGCGTCCCCCTGGAGCAGACGCCCGAGGAGGCGGCCGCGGACGAGGCGGCGATCGCGTTCCTCGACGAGCTGCGCAGCTGTTCGGGCGAGGAGTACCCGAAGGGTCTTCCGCTCGCGTGCGTCGTGAAGGTGGTTGATTACCAGGACATCCCCAAGGCGAAGGAGGCGTACGCGCTCGTGCGCGTGGAGGGGCTGGACAAGCGGACGTGGCGGATGTGCGTGAACCGCAAGTCGGTGAAGGTCGGCAAGAACGCGCTCTTCGTCTCGGAACGGGCGGCGCTGCCGGTGGACGAGCGCTTCCGCAACCTGGCCGTCTGCAAGGTCAAGGAGAAGAAGTACAAGTTCGGCTTCGGCGTGACGATCACGCGCCTCCTGCCGCACGTGAAGCGGAACGTCTACCATAACAATCCGGGCGTCCTCTATCCGGTCGCCGACTTTTCCGAGCTGAAGGGAAAACGGCTGGGGACGATCGTGGCCTCCCTCCTGCGCATCGACGACCAGGACGAGCTGCTTATGCTCCTCCAGCAGCCGCGATACCGGGACGTGTTTCAGCCCGGCGTGATCAAGGTCAAGCTGCCGCCCCCGCGCCGCTGACCGCAAAACGCATCGCCCGTACCCTTGGGGAATGGACGGAATTATGCTATGATATGGACATCTTGACATGCGAAAGGAGCGACAGGTGAGAAATCTGATTGTTGCAGCGGCCTTGTGCCTCACGGGAATCGCGGCGGCGGACGAGATTCCGCGCGCCGATACGGCCACGTGGTTCAACGAGACGTACCAGAACTTTCGGGAGACGAACGCAACCCAGTGGGACGACGCCGCCGGCAGGTGGGTGAAGAAGGACACGACGGACAAGAGCACGTTCGCCAATGGGCGCGTCCAGCTCGACACGCGCGGGCGCGAGCTGGCGTTCAACCCGCGCCCGACGGGGCACCACGTCTATTCCCACACGAACGCCTACGTGAAGGTAGAGTGCCGCATGTCGTTCACGGCGGCCAAGTTCGGCGAGGAGTGGGACGTGGCGGACCGCTCGCTCAAGGCGGCGCTCGGCATCCGCGAGAAGATGGAGGACGGCACGCTCACGTTCATCGGCTGGCGCTCCTCGCGCGACGGTTCCGTCATCAAGGGCCGCTGGACGGACCTCTCGGCGACCGGCGTGACGCCGGAGGAGGGGATGTTCTACGACGTGACGATCGAGCGCGACGACAGCTGCATCCCCTCGCGCGTCCGCTACAGCGTGAACGGCCACCCGCTCGCGGACAGCCTCGGCAACGTCTGGTTCTCCATTTCGGGCGGTACGCTTGATCCGTCCGGCAAGAACAACAAGTACATCCAGAAGGTGGCGTTCCGCGGTCGCGGCGAGGTGGAGAACTTCTCCGCGACGATGGACTCCGCCCGCACGGAGCGGGCGACGGTAGCGTTCGACGCCGTTTCGCGTCCGCAAGCCGGAACGGCGCTCTCGTTCACGGCCACGGCCATCGAGGGCAAGACGTTCGGCGAGGTGCAGTCCTGCACGTGGTACCGCGTGGACGCGGCGGGAATGAAGCAGGCCGTGCTGGGCGCGGGCGCGTCCTACACGCTCAGGGCGGAGGACTACGGGCACTGGGTGACGGTGGAGGTGTCCGACGCGGACGGTTACGCCGGCACGGGGCGCTTCTGGTGCAGCGACCTGCCGGTCGTGGAGATGGAGGTGGGCACGGCGGACGGCTATGTGCGGACCGAGGATGAGACGGCCCGTCCCGGCGAGACCTACTACTATGCCGACGAGGGCGACAACTTCTTCCCGCTCGAAATCGAGGAGGGCGCGGACCTTACGCCCTACCGCGACCAGTACGAGACGCTCTTCGTGGAGGAAATCGCCTACACGTGGCCCACGAGCAAGAAGGAGACGCATTCCGGCAAGATCACGATCCGGGGCAACGCGGAGTATCCCGACCAGGTGGCGAACATGGCCTTCACGATCCACGTGCGCGGCAACTCCACGGCGGGGCAGGACAAGAAGCCCTACAAGATCAAGCTCGACAAGAAGACAGACCTCTTCGGCCTCGGCGGCGGCGTGAAGAACAAGCACTGGGTGCTGCTCGCCAACTGCTTCGACGAGTCCCTCATGCGCAACAAGCTCTGCTACGACCTCTCCGGCCAGTTCGGCGCGCCCGTGTGGATGAAGAGCGAGTGGGTGGACGTGGTGATGAACGGCAAGTACGTGGGCAACTACCAGCTCTGCCAGCACATCCGCGTGGCCGAGGATCGCATCCCCGTCCTCAACTGGGACACCGGCGACGTCGCGGAGGCGGCGCAGAAGGCGAACCCGGCCCTGACGTCCGCGGACGTCGACGCGCTCGACCTGATGCTCGAGACGAACTGCCTCTGGATGACGTCCGGCACCTTCGCCTACGGCGGCACGAACTACGTGCTTTCCGCGAAGAAGGCCGACGGCGGCACGCTCGACGGACAGGGCCGCATCAAGGTGTACTGGAAGGCATGGAACGGCGGCGACATCACGAAGGGCCTCGTCTTCGAGATCGACTCGAAGAAGGTGGCTGGCGGCAGCTCGCCCGCGCCGTCCAGCTTCATCCAGAAGATCACGAACGCAAACGGCACACTCCAGCTGTGCGTGGCGATGAACACGCCCGAGTACGGCTTCACGAACCCGACGATCAGCAACTTCGTGTGGGAAACGTGGCGGGACCTTGGCGAGGCGTGGATGTCGGGCACGAACGTCAACGCGCGCGGCGGGCACTACGCGGACCTGGGCGACTTCGACTCGATGGTGTCCTACTGGCTCTCGCAGTTCGTGCCGGGCAACGACGACGCCGGATCCTTCAGCCGCTACAGCTACCTGCGCGATTCGGACGGCAAGATGGTGTTCGCCCCGGCGTGGGATTTCGACTACGGTCTCGGCTCGCTTCAGATCCGCATCCGCTCGGCCGTCGCCACGAACGCCTACGGACAGGTCCACTACGCGCCCATTTTGCCCGAGAAGTGGATTCCCGGGCGCAGCCAGAACAATTTCATGGGCCACTGGACGGCCGACCCGTACTTCACGTTCAAGCTGCGCGAGCGCTATTTCGCCACGCGCCCGTACCTCGCGGACATGGTGAAGGCCGGCGGTCTCATCGACCAGTACAAGGCGAAGCTCGGGACGTCCGCCCGCGCGAACGACCTGCGCTGGAACAACCGCATCGGCTTCTGGGGCGACGCGGACGAGCCCGGCGACGTCGACGTGCTGAAGGAGTTCCTCACGCGGCGCTTCGCGTGGCTGGACGCGCAGTTCGCCACGGTGGGGGGCGCCGTCACGAACGTCTCGCAGACCGTCAACGCCACGGCCCTGCGTTACGCGCGTAACGTCGCGCTGGCGCCGACCTTCACGGGCGCGCAACCGACGGCCGGGTCCGTGGAGACGGACGTGGCGGACGTGACGGCGACCGTCGTGCGCGCGCCGGTCGCGGGCACGGTGGCGGTGCCGAGCGGCGCGACGACGCTCGACGTGTACGTGAACGGGCGGTTCGCGGCGAACGTGCCCGTCTCGTCCGGCCGCGCCGCGATTGAGTTGCCGCTCGTCGCGCTCAAGACGGGCGAGACGAACTTCCTCGCGTTCATCTCGCGCGACGCGAACGGCGCCGTCAAGGCCAAGAACGTGGCGCTGCTTGCGTGCGCGCTGCCGGACAGGCTCGTGGAGGACGACTTGCCGCACGCCGAGCTGGCGTGGCTTTCGGCGACGTGGGACGCGCTCGCGGCGGAATATCCGTCCAACGTGGGCGCGAGGCCGGTCTCGTACCTGGACTACCTGAATTTCGCGACGAACGCGTCGCCGTCCGGCAAGACGGTGGAAGGCGCGCCGGCGTCGGTGCTGTACGACTACGTGGCGGGCACGGACCCTGCGGATACGAACCATGTGTTCCATGCGACGATCTCCGTCGGGGCTGGCGGCACGGCGTCCGTTGGCTGGGATCCGCAACAGTCGTACGGGCCTCGTCGCTACACGCTCAAGGGCGCGCCCGCGCTCGAAGGGCCGTGGGCGGA
>CAMNLN010000169.1 GCA_946543025.1 uncultured Verrucomicrobiota bacterium | reverse complement strand
GACTCTTTCAACAGGCGTCTGCCGAGTGGCCGAATGTAGCGATAAATCTCTATGCGCTCAGGTTCCCGATCACGGCCTTGATGCGGCGGACGCCGGCGGAGGACGACTGCTCTTTGGTGATCTTGAAGCTTCCGAGTTCGCTCGTGTTCTCCACGTGCGGGCCGCAGCAGATTTCCTTCGAGACGTCGCCGATCGTGTAGAGCGTCACCTGGTCGCCGTACTTCGAGCCGAAGAGCGCCATCGCGCCCTCCGCTTTCGCCTCTTCGACTGTCGTCACCTTCTTCGAGACGGCAATCCCGTCCTTGATCCAGCCGTTGACAAGCTCCTCCACCTGCTTGATCTGCTCGTCCGTCATCTTTTCGGGCCAGGTGAAGTCGAAGCGCAGGCGCTCCGGCGTGATGTTGGAGCCCTTCTGGTTCGCCGTCGGCCCCAGCACCTTGTGGAGCGCGGCGTGCAGAAGATGCGTCGCTGTGTGCATGCGCGTCACGACCGCGGAATTGTCCTGCAGGCCCGCCTTGAACGAACCGGCGGACGTTGTGCGGCTCAGCTCCTGATGCTTCTTGTTGGCCTCCTCGAAGCCGGCCACGTCAACCTCCAGACCCTGCTCCTTGGCGAGTTC
Organism: uncultured Verrucomicrobiota bacterium; assembly: GCA_946543025.1. GTDB lineage: Bacteria > Verrucomicrobiota > Kiritimatiellia > RFP12 > UBA1067 > RUG572. Next base: position 7,087 of record CAMNLN010000169.1, on the reverse strand, counting down.
GAGCGTCATCTCCAACGGGTAGCCGAACGTGTCGTAAAGCTTGAACGCCGTCTTGCCGGAAATCTGCGTCTGGTTGTGGAGCTTCAGCTGCTCGGCCACCTTGGCGAACATTGCCGCGCCCTTGTCGAGCGTCTGGTTGAAACGGTTCTCCTCGGCCTCGAGATCGGTCTTGCACGTGGCGAGGTTCGCCGCCAGTTCGGGATAGACATGCTTGTATTTCTCGCAGATCGTCTCGGCGAGCGTCACGGTGAAGCCAGGCGCGATGCCGAGGAAGCGGCTGTAGCGCACCGCGCGGCGGATGAGGCGCCGCAGGACATAGTTCGCGCCCAGGTTGCCCGGCTTCACGCCGCCCTTCGGGTCGCAGAGGATGAACGTCGCGGTACGCATGTGATCGGCCACGATGCGCCGCGCGCGGAGCGTCAACTCCGCAACATCGGGCTGCGTCGTCGAGAGCTCGTCGATCTTCGCCATGATCGGCGCGAAGATCTCCGTGTCGAAGACGGTCGGCGCGCCGGAAAGCATGCACACCGTGCGCTCCACGCCCATGCCGGTGTCGACGTTGTGGCGACCAAGCGGCTCGAACTGGCCTTCCGCGTTCTTGTTGTACTGCATGAACACGTTGTTCCAGATTTCGATGTACTTGCCGCAGTGGCAGCCGGGGCGGCAGTCCGGGCCGCACTTCGGCTTGCCCGTGTCGATGAACATCTCCGTGTCGGGACCGCACGGGCCGGTTGTGCCGGCCGGACCCCACCAGTTGTCCTCGCGCGGCAGCGGAAAGATGTGGTCGTCCGGCAAGCCCTGCTGCTTCCAGAGCGCGATCGCCTCGTCGTCGCGCGGAATGCCATCCTCGCCGGCGAACACGGTCACGTAGAGGTCCTTCGGATCGAAGCCGAGCCTCGTGGTGAGAAACTCGAAGCTCCAGGCGATGGCCTCGGGCTTGAAGTAGTCGTTCAGCGACCAGTTGCCGAGCATCTCGAAGAACGTGAGGTGCGCGCTGTCGCCCACCGCGTCGATGTCGCCCGTGCGGATGCACTTCTGCACGTCCGTGAGGCGCGTGCCGGCCGGGTGCGGCATCTGGCCCATCAGGTAGGGCACGAGCGGGTGCATGCCCGCCGTCGTGAAGAGCACGGTGGGGTCGTTCTCCGGGATCACGCTCGCGCCGGGGATGCGCGCGTGCCCCTTGGACTCGAAGAAGCTCAGGTAAGTCTCGCGAAGTTCGTCTGCTGTCAGCTTGTTCATCTTTTCACCTCATGTGGAAGTTGCAATTATATCATAATCGGCATCCAAATGACAGTTGCTTGACGAAGAGACTGTTTGCCGGTCGGCGGTTCCGTGAAGTCCGGATTGTTGCCGTTGATGCCCCAGTTGCCGTGCGCGGACGCCGATAACAGTTGATGGGCTCGAACCTGCCCGGGATGTCGATCGTGACAAGCGTATAATTCGCATTGGGTTCGTTGACGATCTGAAATGCTACTTCCCATGGTCGACACGCATCAGCGGATGAAGAGCGCGACGCCGGGCTTGTCGACTTTCAACCAGAGGCCCGTCGCGTCCTTCCGCACCTCCACCTTCATGCCGGAAAAGACGACGGAATCGACTGGCTGGCCGTTGAGCGTCACGGTCCAGCCGGCCAGCTTGTCGCCACCGGACGTGAACCGCGCGAGCGCGTACTCGCCCATCACGGGCGCATCGCCCGTCGTGGGGAACGTGACGTCGATCGCGCCGCTCGCGGGCGCGTTGCCCAACATGCCAGACCCGATGCAGCCCGTCGTGTTGTAGAGGCAGTTCGTGCCCTGCGTGAAGTCGATCGGCATCACGTAGCTCTTCACGGTCTCCGTGTCCGTGAGCGTGACCGTGCCCGTGAAGCCCGAGAGACGCGCCGGCAGCATCCCGATGTCCGTCGCCTTCACGACGGCGGAGGCGTTGCAGCTGTTCGTGACGTCGAGCGTCATGCGGTTGATCGCCCCGCTCTGGTAGGTGTAGTCGATCGTGGAGGCGGCCAAGACCTTGCCGATCTTCAGGTTGACGTTGGTCGAGGCGTAGATGTTGCCGCGCGTCAGCGTGTCCACCACGAGGTTGCCGACGCCCTTCTGCGTGGAACTTCCCAGCCAGCCCTGGACGCAGTGCTGGTCCTGCCGCCGCGCCACCACGTGCAGGCCGTCTCGCAGGTCGCCCACGTGCACCGTGTTGTTGCCCCACACGATCACGTGCCCGCCGCTCCGCCACCGCTTGCCGGACGGAACGTCCGTGATGTCGGCGGCAGAGCCGGTGAGCGTGCCGATCTTCAGCTCGTTGTCGGCGGTCTCGTCGCTGTTGTTCTTCCCGAACAGGAACCCGTTCGCGCTCCAGTTCGTGTTCGTCCCGTACTGCCCGGAGCCGCCGCCCAAGACGTAGCTCTTGAACGAACCGCCCACGGACAGCGTATCGATCCAGATGAGGCAGCCGTTCTGCCAGCCGGAGGATGGGCTGGACACCTCCATGTCGAACCGTCCCTGGAACCGCGCCTGCTTGCCGAAGTTGTAGATGTAGAACGTGCCGGTGCCGGAGACGTTGCCCGTGTAGTTCTGCCGCGCGGCCTGCTCGCCGTCGCCCGTGACCCTGAACGTGCCGTCGTTGACGATGTCGCCGGTATACGTGATTTCATCCGAGCCCTTGGCCGTGAGCCACCACCTGTTGGCGATCACCGCGTCCGGCATCCACGTGCCCGACTGGAACCGGAACGTGCAGTCGCTCGGGACCGTAAGCGGCGTGCCGTCCGCAAAGGCGGTCGTCCCATGGAGATAGACGATCTTGAGTCCGCTCATGTCGTATTCCGAGAACACGCCGGCGGGAACGGTCTCCAGCAAGATACCGCCAACAAGCCGTAGCTTCGCGCCAGCGGGAAACGCGTAGTCGTCCCAGATCGGACGCGTACCAGTAATATAGTGACGACTCGCGTTAGGAGACGCCGAATAGCCGGTACCCCATCCCTGTTCGTATCCGCTCGCAAGGCCGAACTCGTACCAGCCGTCGCCGGCGGGCGTGGGAACGATGGACGGCACACCCCGGTCCAGCGAACCCGCCACGCCCAGGATGCCATCGCCCTCGAGCCAATCCACCTGCGTGCCGACAGGTCCCGTGCCCGTGTAGACGCCGCGCGGCACGGCCACGCCCTCCACGTACAGGATCTTCACGGCGGCAACCGCGTCCGACGCCAGATCGAGCTTCGCGCCGTCCTCCAGCGAAAGCCCCGCCAGGCCCACGCGGTCGGCCGCCGACACGCCCACCGTGGCGTTCGCGATCTGCGCGTATTCGTTCGTCAGCGTGGAAGGCACCGCGCCCGTCGCCTTTTCGGGAACCGCCCACGCGAGGTCGCTCCAGTTCTCCGGCGCGCCCGTGCCCGCGTAGGAGAAGCTCCAGAAGCGCAGCTTGTCGATGATCGCGTTCGTGACTATCTCGCCCGGCGACAGCATCCGGTTGTACATGCGGAAGGCGTGGTAGTGTCCGTGCAGGAAGCCGCTGTGTCCGTTGAGCGTCCAGTTGGCGGCGTTCTGCGCAAGGCCGTTTGCCGGAGGCACGGAGATGCGCTCGCTCTCCGTACCGTCCACGCCGACGGCGAAATAATCGGTGCACGAATAGCAGGCGGCCGTGCCCGTGCGGAACTTGTAGAGGTACGGCCGATAATCCTTTGACACCACGCCGCCCATGTAGAACCTGAAATCGGAGCTGCTGTTGCCGGCCGAATGCAGGGTGCAGGTGTCGCCGTGGGCGAAGACGCGCGGCCAGCAATTGGCCGTCGACGTCTGTCCGTTGGACATGATGTTGACCGCCACCTCGATGGTGAGGGAGTCGCGCCGGTAGGCGGGCATCCCGGTCATCGTATGCTGGGCCTTCGTGGTGTCAAGGTAGCGGCCCGTCCAGCTCGCGCCCGCCTGCAGGGTGATGTAGGCCGAACCCTTGAGGTCGCGCCACGTGGCGGCCGACGGGTTGTACGTGCCGGTGCCCTCGTTGTCGAGGACGTCGAATTGCGTCACGAGCCCGTCCTGCGCGTAGCTCTGCGGACCAAGCCCCGCCGCCATGACGGTTCCCGCTGCAACGCAAAGGGTCAGAGAAATCCACAACTTGATTTTTCCTCTCATCGTTCCAATCCTTTTCTGGTTGATACGATATTCTTCATGGGAAGTTCGCCGAATGTCAGCGGATGAGGATTTGCGTGCCACGCAGGGCACCGAACTTCAGCGTACGGTTGCCGTCGGCGAGCATGAGCTGCCAAAGGCCGGTGGGCGGCAGCTCGTCGCCGTTGCCGTCCACAAGCGTAAGGGACGGCTTCTCGGCGAGCGGCGTGGTGAACGTCGCGACCGTCTTCAGGCTGCCGAACGTCTTGTCGTCGAGCGTGTCCGCCTCCGTCACGCGCACACCCTTCCCCGCGCTGAACGCGAGGGTGTCGGCCGTGAGAAGCGGCGCGGCAAGCGTCTGGCCCTGCACGGCGGCGGCCGCGATCTCCAGGTCGCCGCCCGGATAGCCTTGCGCGTGCGTAAAGGCGAGTGTGCCGCCCTCCAGGCGCGTCGTGCCGCCGTAGGTGTTGGCGCGCGTGAGCGTGAGCGTACCCGCGCCGCGCTTCGTGAGGCCGCCGTGCGCATAGTCCGCCGCGTCGAAGTCCACCATCTCCACCGTCGCGTCCGTGTAGAACGAGGCGTTGTCGCACACCTCCTTCTCGATCTTGACCGTAGGGGCGGACGTGAAGCCGAAGCCCGGGCTCGTCACGATCACGCCCCGGTTCGTGCGCAGCGTCTCGTCGAAGTCCACCACCGCCGTCACGTTGGAGCCGTCGCCGACGAAGCGCACGGCCGGCGGACAGATGTAGTTGCCGTTCTTCAGGACGGAATCCGCAAGCGTGATGGACTTGACGCCCTTCCCGTACGGCTTTTCGAGCGGCAGGCGCCACGTCGAGTCCTTCCCGTTCGTGTCGATCGTCGCGCCGCCCGCGTACACCGTCACGCGCGTGGGGAGGCGCTGGTCTTCCGCCGTGCCGTCCGACGAGAAGAAGTCGCCCGTTCCCTTGATCTTCAGGATGCCGCCGTCGAAGTTCAGCCACGCCCACGTGTTCGGGCAGAGGTCCTTTGAATTGTTCCAGTTCCAGTTGATGCCTTTGGCGTCGTCTTTATGGTTCTGCACGGTCTTGTACATGCGGTTCACCGCGAACGTGCCGCCGTGGTTGACGTTGATCGTGCCGAAGGTTCCCGCGCTGGTGGCGTGTGCCGTCGGCGTGCCCGCGAACGTGATGCAGTAGCACACGTCGTTCACCTCCGCCGTCGCGTTCGCGCCGTCCACCGTGTACGCGCCGTATGCGTTGTAGACGCTCTGCGGGTAGTCCCACGTGAACCAGAGGCTGCCGGTGCACGCCTGCACGCCGCCGCACTGGTAGTAGTGGCTGGAGCCGTTCGTGCGCCCGATCTTGAACGCCGTGCTGCTGATCGAATCGCCCGTGACGGTGCTCTTGACGTTGCGGAACGTGCCGCCGCGCTGGATCACGAAGCTGCGCCCGCCGTTCGCGCCGATGTTGAACCACCCGAGGTTCTCCATGACGGCGTCGTCGCGGATGCCCATGTACGCGCAGCCCGACACGCCGAGGAACGGGTTGGAGTTGCCGCCCCCGTGCCAGTAGAGGCGCGCGTTGCCGGAGAGGTAGAGCGCGCCCGCGCCCTTGTTCGCGTAGCCGAACTGCATGTCGTTCGTGACCACCGCGCCGTGCCGGATGTCCACCACGCCGAACCTTGAATCCGAGTTGCCGACGGCGAGAAGAGGCTTGTTCTTGCCGGGCTGCATGAAGAGTACCGTGTTCGTGACGACGAGCGTCGCCGCGAACTTGCCGGACTTGTTCGGCCCGTTGACCGTGGCGCCGTTCGTGATCGTGAAGCGGTCGGCGTCCGTCAGCGTCACCGTGCCGTAGGGGACGTGCAGCTGCGCGAACTCGTTCACGTGCCCCGCGCCGCCGCCCGTGAGCGTGGTGCGGACGTTCTGCCGTTCGGCGTGCTGCGTCGAGAGCGCGCCGGGGCCGTTGACCGTGCCCGTCAGCCGGATCTCGGGATTGCCGGTGGTGTTGTAGTTGTAGAGGTACGTCGTCTTGGCCAGGAGTTCGAGGTTTCCGGCGAACGTGGCCACGTGGTTGTGCGTCGCGCTGCTCGCGTTCGGTCCCTGGATGTCGCCGCCGTACGACTTGACGTCCCAGTAGAGCGGCGGCCGCGTGGCACTGCCCGAAAGGAACTGGTAGATGCCGGAGTTGGTGATCACTATGTACGTGCCCGCAACCTGCGCGGCGGAATGGTTCTTCGGCACGTTGTTTTCGATGCAGAGGAGCGTATGATCGAGGATGATGTCGCCGGGGTTGCGCAAGTCGAGCGCTCCCTCGCGGCAGAAGTTGAACGTCTTGATGCCCGACGAATTTCCCTTCACCGTGAGCGGATGCCCCTGCATGTCGAACACGCATGAGTTTCCGTTGAATCCCCAGCGCATCCCCACCCAGAACATCGTCGGCCCCCTGAGCGTGACGTGCGTGACGGTGGCGTAGGATCGCTCGGCCTTCTGCAGGCCGCCATGCCGCCGGAGCGCGCCCATGCCGTTCAGGCCGGTGCCCTGCACGTAGAACTCGGTCGCGGGCGACTCGCCGAAGCGGCTGCCCGTGTAGGCCGCGTCCACGATCGGCGTCGCCAGCATCTCGAACGTCGCGCCGTCCGCCACCGTCACCTGCGAGGGATGGCCGTAGTTGTCCTCCGTGTACGTGCTGCCGGTCTTCTCCCGCACCCAGCCCATGAGAATGCCGGCCTGCACGTCGATCTCGCCCGCGAAGTTCGGGTTCTTGCCGCTCAGGCGCACCGCGCCCGGGCCGGTCTTCACGATCTTCGTCACGTCCGCGCCGATGACGGCCGTGTAGATGTTGGTGGACGCCGAGATGTCGGGATCGGCGTTGTTCAGCGTCAGCACGCCACCCGAGAGCGACCACCACGAGGTGTCGTCAATGTCCGTGACGTTGGCGGCGAACGCCGCCCCCGCAGCCATCATCATGCCCATCAGGACGATCTTTCTCATCTTCTGCGATTCCTTCATCGGT
>CAMNLN010000168.1 GCA_946543025.1 uncultured Verrucomicrobiota bacterium | reverse complement strand
ATCTCCGTCCACGTGTTCGCCGCGATGCCAGCCGCATGCGTACTCAGGTCGTATTCCTCGCCGGACGGCACGGCGATCGTCAGCGTTCCGTTCGCGTCCGTCACGGTTGCCGCTCCGAATGCCCAAGATACCATTGCTGCGAATGCGATTGATGCCAAGTTTCGTTTCATTGGAAAGTCCCTCAAGGATTTTTGCCATTGTATCATAAAATGCGACGCGCTGCCGTCGCAAGCATCCCGATTGTGCTACAATTTGCGCGAATCATGGAAAGTTCCTGCAAATCTTTGATGCTTGCCGCCGGTCTCGTCGGCGCGGCCTGCGGCTCGCTTTGCCGCGCGGCGGTCCCGCTTCGTCCCTACGAGATGGAGTGGGCCGGACGCACGGCGGACGACCGTCCGCCGCTCTGCCCGCTCGTTGATACCGTCGGCTGGACGCTCGACTGCCGGAACGCCGAGGCCATGTTCACGCGGGCGACGGACCGGCTGCTCTTCGGCGACGGCGTCGCGCGGCTTTCATACCGCTCGCTGGGCGGGCCGGACAAGCCACGCGTCTTCATTCGTCCGCCTGCGCCGATTCCCGTCACAAACGCGTTCGACGCGATTTCCTGCTGGGTGTTCGGCAACAACGTGTTCGGGCGCGACCCGACGACGCCTCCCGTGACGATTGACGCGCAGTTCATCGACGCCGACGGCCGGCGCTATGCCGTGCAGCTTGGGCATGTCCACCACAAGGGCTGGCACAAGTTCCACATGCGCCTGCCGCGCGACGCGGCGGCCCGCGCGCGGCGCGGCGGCGCGTTTGACGGCTTCTGCGTGCACGGGGGGCGCAACGCCGCGTTCCGCGCCATCGACCTCAATTCGTTCGCCGTCTTCAAGGAGGAGCTGCGTCCGCTCACCTTCGCACCGCGTCCCAGGCGAGGGGCGGTCCTCTTCCCGTCCGCCGACCAGGGCCTCAACACGGGCGCGGGGAAACTGCCGTTTCCCGTCTCGGCCCAGACGGTTCTGCCGCCTGCCGCTTTTGTCGTTGAAGACCCGGCGCTCGAATTCCGTCTGCCGTCCGCGGACGTCGCGCGATGGGACGAGCTTGCCTTTCGCACACGCGGTGGCGACTGGATGTCGCTCGCACGCGGCGGCGGCGTGTTCCCTGACGGTGCCGCGCGCGCGGCGCGCGTCACGTTCTCGCGCCAGGGCAACTGCATCGTCGCGGACGTGGAAGTGCCGGTCGACGCCGAGGCCGAGGCGGAAATCCGCTTCGGCGAGATCGGCGACATGCCACCCGCCGCCACGCGCACCGTCCTGCCTTATTACACCTATCGCGAGCGCGAAAGAGATTCGCGCCCCGCCGTAGCGGGACTTCCTACGGCGGGCGGGCGGCTGTTCGTCTCCGCGACGGCGGACTGGACGCAATCCGGCGCGTCGCTCCTCTTCGCCGCCACCAACCGTGCCGCGCTCAACGGCGGCGCGCGATATCTGCGCAAGACGGACGGACGACGGAACGTTTGCCACGAAAGGTTCGTCTGGGCGTTCTCGCCAGTGTTCGCCGACGTGTTGCCGACGATCCCCAACCCGCCGTCGCCGTGGAAGCATGTCGTCGGCACGCGCGTCTGGCGCGAATACGGCGTCGTGGACCGCGAGAAGGATCTCGCCTATTGGCGCGCGGCGCGGCGGCGCGGCATGACGCAGGCGATCGTGACGGATCACGAGACCGCCTGGCGCCTCAACGAGGAGCAAAGCTTCACGTTTCGCACGCGGTGCGAGCCTCGGCGGGGAGGGGATGCGGCGCAGTACGCCTACGCACGCGCGATGATAGGCGAGCTTGGTTTTGTCTACGGCACCTACAACAACTACGTGGACTTGGCGCCCGTCAACGAACATTGGAGCGAGGATCACGTGCTGCGTTGCGCGTACGGACAGAACGGGCGGCTCCAGCCCGCCTGGCGGCGTTGCTGGCGCGCAAAGCCCGCGTGGGCGGTAGGCATGTGCGAGCTTCTCGCGCCGGAGATACAGCGCAAGTTCGGCTTCAACTGCGGCTATTGCGACGTCCACACCTGCATGCGTCCGTGGGAAGCGACGGACTACGACGCGCGTGTGCCGGGTGCCGGTTCGTTCGCCGCCGCGTTCTACCTCTACGGGGAGATCATGTTGATGCAGAAAAGGGCGTGGGGAGGTCCCGTGTTCTCCGAGGGGGGCTTCCACTGGGTCTACGCGGGGCTTGCCGACTGCAACTACGCGCAGGACCGCGAGTACGGCATGGCGGCCGGCCCGTGGATCGTCGATTTCGACCTGTTGCGCATCCATCCCCTAGGCTGCAACGCCGGCATGGGCATGATCGGCGGACACTTCTACGCCACCCCCGGTACGCGCCCCACAGATCCGGAGGAGGCGATCGACCGCTATCTGGCCGCCACGGTGGCGTTTGGACATTCCGGCATGTTCGTTCCGGAACGCCACGCTTCCTTGCGCGACTATCGGACGCTTGCCGTCGGTTCCGACGAGTTCCGAAGCTACTTCATGATCCAGGCGCTTGCCGCCCGTTACACGCAGGCGGCCGTGACAAAGATACGGTACGTGGATGCCGTCGGACGGTTGCTGACCACGGAAGACGCGGTGGCGGCCGGGGCGGTTGCCCGTTCTCAGATCGTAACGACATACGCCGACGGTACGACGACGGCCGTCAACGGATCCTCCGACGAACCGCTCGCCTGCATGTGGGACGGCAAGTCGCTTCTGTTGCCGCCGAATGGATTTGCCGGTATCTCGGGCGATCGGCGCGTACGGGTCTGGAACGGCGTGAAAGACGGGCATCGCGCCGAGTTCGCCGTCGCGCCGGATTACGTCTATCTGAACGGGCGTGGCGTCTTTACCCTCTTCCCGGAGGGCGGAACGGACGGCATTTGCGTACGACGGCTTCTTTCGGACGGCGTCGAGGACGTGGTGCCGTGCGGCGCGACGCGGATTGAGCTTCCGTATGCGGCAAAAAGGATTCAGGCGCGTGACGAAGCCGATCGCCCTATCCGAGACATGCCGATACGGACGGAAAACGGTCGTACCGTCGTCGTCCCGTCTCCCGACGCCGTGTCCTATCGCGTAACAAGGCTTGAACGGTAACTGTCCAGAGGAAGATGTGCTATAATTTCCCCATGAGGAAAACGGGCAAGAAGATTCGCGTTGTCATGGTCGGCGGGCTGCCGAAAGCGTTTGGCGTCTCGCGGTCGAGCGTAGCGGAGGCGGCGTGCTTCTTCGCCGAACGATCGCGGCGGCGCGCGGGCGGTGTCTGGCACGAGGTGGTCGTGCATCTCGTGCGGGACGATGAGTCGGACGCGATGCACCGGGCCATCATGGGAATCGCCGGCGCGACGGATGTCATCACGCAGGCGTACGATGCGATTCCGCCGGAGAAACCGGGGTTGCATGGCGAGCTGTTCGTCAATACGGATCAGGCATTGCGCGTCGCGCCAAAGCGACGCGGATGGAGTTCCGCCAAGGAACTGCTCCTCTACATCGCGCACGGCATGGATCATCTTTCAGGGGCAGACGACCATTCTTCCATTGATTACGCTCGGATGCGCCGGCGCGAACTGGCCTGGATACATGAGGCAGTTGTATAACATGGTAGGGACGGCGTTCCATCGCCGTCCGCAGCTGGAGGTGGAACGCCAGCTCTACCAGAATGCCGACATTTTGCAACTGCCTCATGTGATTTGAATTTACAAATCGGCGTTTGATTTACAGATAGTGTCGAAAGGGGCTTATTTCTTTACGTTTTCATTCTTTCTTTTACAAAACATTGTCGGCCGATCAAGGATTTGGTAAAATATACACATGACTTTGAAACTTTCGCCGGAAATTCCGGTCTTGCAGGAAATCAGTTCCGTTGTTGTTCGGGAACGGAACGTGCGTGCGTTGCTTGAGAAGGTCCTTGACATCCTTGAACGGCGGATGGGCATGTTGCGCGGGACGGTGACGCTGCTGGAAGGAGACGAGTTGCGCATCGAGGCTTCGCGTGGCTTGGAGGCCGACGAGCGGGCGCTTGGGCGTTACCGAATCGGCGAAGGTGTGACGGGGCATGTGGCGCAGACGGGCAAGAGCGAGATCGTGCCGGACATCCATGCGGACCGGCGGTTTCTCAACCGTACGGGCGCACGTTCGGACAAGCGGCCGATCGCCTTCATCTGCGTTCCGCTCGTCCATCTGGGGCAGGTCATCGGGACGCTCTCGATCGACCGCCTGAACGAACCGGGCACGACGGCGTCCGACGATCTGGCGCGCGACGTGGCGCTTCTTGAGATCATTGCGAACATCACGGCCGAGGCGGCGGCGGTCTGTCGCGAGGAGCTGGCGGAACATCAGGCATTGCTGGAGGAAAACCGCCGGTTGCGCGACATGTTGGCGAACAATCCCGGCGACCTGATCGGAAACTGCCGCGAGATGAGGGCCGTGTACGAGCAGATCCGCCAGGTGGCGCCGAGCGAGGCGACCGTGCTCATCCGCGGCGCGAGCGGCACGGGCAAGGAGTTGGTGGCGCGCGCGATCCAGGGCCTGTCCCCTCGCAGGGACAAGCCGTTCGTGACGCTGAACTGCGCGGCGCTCCCGGAATCGCTTGTGGAGTCCGAACTGTTCGGGCACGAGAAGGGGTCGTTCACGGGCGCCGCGCAACGGCGGATCGGCCGCGCGGAGGCGGCGGACGGCGGAACGCTCTTCCTCGACGAAATCGGCGATCTTTCGATTCCGATCCAGATCAAACTGCTTCGTTTCCTGCAGGAGCGGACGTTCTCGCGGATCGGGTCGAACGAGGAGCTGCATTCGAACGTCCGCTTCATCGCGGCCACGAGCCGTAACCTTGAGGAGCTGATGGCGAAGAAGCTCTTCCGCGAGGACCTCTACTATCGTCTGTCGGTCTTCCCGATCGCGATGCCGGACCTTTCCCGGCGCACGGGCGACATCGTGTTGTTGGCGGAACATTTTCTCTCGAAGATGAACGTGAAGTACGGCAAGCAGGTGACGCGCATCTCTCCTCCGGCCGTGAGCATGCTGCAGTCCTACTCGTGGCCGGGAAACGTGCGCGAGCTGGAGAACTGCATCGAGCGCGCGGTGCTGACCGCGACGGACGATTGCGTTCACGGCTACAACCTGCCGCCGTCGCTGCAGGCGCCGGAGTTCGCGGAGGATCCCTACCGTCCGGACGCTACGCAGACGCTCGACGAGCAGCTGGCGGCATTCGAGAAACGCGTACTGGAGGACGCGCTTCTCCGCCACGGCGGCAACCGGAGCGCGGCCGGGCGCGAGCTGGGCGTCTCGCCACGCATGATGAACTATCGGCTCAACAAGCTCGGCATCGGCGGCTAGGCTCCGCCTGCGCGGGTCCCCTACGACTGCGCAGTCAGCGCGTCGATCTGCTTTGTGGTGCCAAAGACGATGAGCTTGTCGTCCGCGTGAATCTGGTCGTTGGGGCCGGGGATCATGATGGCACGCGGCTTCTTGGGGTTTTCGTCCTGTCGGCGGATGCAAAGGACGGTCACGCCCGTCTTGTTGCGCAGGTCGGCCTGGGCGAGCGTCTTGTCCACGCACGGCTCAGGCACGGGTATTTCGGCGATGGAGCATCCTTCGGAAATCTCCAGCAGGTCGAACGCGCCGCGGTTCGCCAGTGTCCGCGCGAGGCGGTGGGCGCTTTCGCGGTCGGGGAAGATCACCTGGTCGGCGCCGATCTTCTGGAGGATTTTGCCATGTAGCTCGCTCGTGGCCTTGGCCACGACCAACGGGATCCCCAGCTCCTTGCAGTTTGCCGTCGCGAGGGTGGACGCCTCGATGTTCGATCCGATGGCCACCACGGCCACGTCGCACTCGCGCAGGCCGGCCTCGTCGAGCGTACGCTCGTTCGTGGCGTCGCCCTGCACCGCCTGCTCCACTATGTCGCGCGCGTTCTGGACGATCGCGCCGTTGCGCTCGACGAGCAGGACTTCCTGTCCGGCCTCCGCGAGCGATTCGGCCAGAGAGAGGCCGAACCTCCCCGCGCCGATGATTCCGATTCGTTTCATCTTGCCTCCTCAGGCTCTTTCTTGGCAGGCGGCTGGGGCCTGTGCGGCCCGGCTTTCTGCCGTCCGAGAGTCGGTCGGTTGAACTCCAGCACCACGTTGTACAGGCGCTCCGCCAGCTCCGGGTCTTCTTCAAAAAGGTTTTTGACTTCCGTCTGCGTCTTGTTGTCGATGGCCGCGCGCACGGCGATGAAGCGGCCTTGCGACGGATACTTCGTGGAGGTGAACATCTTGTCCTTGTCGAAGAGGCCGACGTTCACGAGGTTCTGGAACACCTCGCGCACGTGATCAGGATCCACGTTGAACCGCCGGTTGCGATAGTCGTTCCACGTGGCGTCGTCCATCGACTTCGCGAAGCTGTCCGAGACACGACGCGAGGTGCCGGACTTGACTTCCACGAACCCGCTCCCCGTAAGACGCACCGACACGCGCCGCACGGGCTCCCGCGTGGCGTTGTAGTAGTGGATCTCGCACCAGTTGAGCGGCGTGTTCGTCACCGTTACGTACGGATCGTCCCAAAAGAGTCCGCACCCGGAGAGAACGAAGATTGAAGAGTGAAGGGTGAATAGTTTGATGGCGCGGGGCGCAAGGCGCAAGACGCTACGGAGACACTTAGACGCTAGACGGTTAGACATGTTTTCTCTCACTTATTCGCTATTCACTGTCACTTGTTACCTGCCAAAAGCCCTGCCCCGTGCAAGGTCAACGTCGGGTCGATTTCAAACGGCAGGCCGCTGTCTTTGAGAACCCACTTCGCAAAGCCGCCCGTGGCGACAAGCCTGAAGTCGGTCTTGAAGTTGCGAGAGAGGGTGGCGACGATCTCGCGCACCATGCCCCGGTAGCCGACGAGCGCGCCGAAGCGCATGGCCTCTTCGGTGGAGCGGCCGATCTTCGGGCATTTGCCGCCCAGCTTCATGCGCGGCAGTTGGGCCGTACGCTCGTAGAGGTAGTCGCGCATGAGCGGGAAGCCGGGCGCGATCACGCCGCCGCGCCAGACACGGTCGCGCGTGACGACGGCGGCCGTGAACGCGGTGCCGAAGTCGCATACGAGGACGGGCGCGGAATAGCGGTCCACCGCCGCCGCCGCGTCCGCCAGGCGGTCCGCCCCGATCGTCTCGGGGCGCGGGTAGTCGAGCGCAAGTCCGGAGACGGCTTTGAATCTCTCATGGTCGACGCGGACGAGCGGCAGATCGAGTCGACGGGCGAATCGCCGCCATGCGGCGTCCTCGCGCGGCACCACGCTCACGTAGGCGAGGCGCGCCGCGCCGCGCGTGCGGAGCGCCTCGGCAGCCGTAAAAGCGGCCGCGCGGTCGCCGTCCACGTGCGAGACACACGAGACATGGCCGTTGGACCAAAGTCCCACGGCCGTGCTCGTGTTGCCCACGTCGACGGCGATCAGTTTCACTTCACGACCGTGTAGGTTCCGGCCACGTACTCCTTGGGCTGCTCGCCGGGGACGGTGACCGTGGCTGTGACGTTCGCGGGGATCGTGAACGTCCATGTCCATTTGCCGGCGTCGTCGTAGCTCCAGGCGCTCTTGATCGGGCCGTAAGGCGAGCGGAAACAGGCCTTGACCTTGCCCATGCGCTTGTCGGGCACCGGCGCGAGGATGACGTGCTTGAAGCCGGGGCAGGCCACGTCCTCTTGGATGCCGGCCATCGTTCCGTACATCCACGCGAGCACCGCGCCGTAGGCGTA
>CAMNLN010000167.1 GCA_946543025.1 uncultured Verrucomicrobiota bacterium | reverse complement strand
TACGCCTCAACCCTCGCCCCGCAACTTCCATACCATCTTCAACGTCTCGACGGCAATGGAGCCAGATATCTTCGAATAGCCGGCACGACGCTCCGCGAACGTGATTGGAATCTCCTTCAACCGCAGGCCGGCTTTCCACATGCGGAAGTTCATCTCCATCTGGAAAGAATATCCGAATGAACGAATGGACGAAAAGTCGCCCAACGTCTCGAGCGCGGCGCGCGTGAAGCACTTGAAGCCCCCCGTCGGATCCTTCACGGGAAGACCGAGCACGATACGAATGAAAATGCCGCCCGCCCGTGAGATCGCCCAGCGCTTGAACGGCCATCCCACGCACCTGCCGCCCTTCACGTAGCGGCTGCCGATTACCACGTCGGCGTCCGCCACCGCCTCCAGCATCCGCGCCACGTCCTTCGGATCGTGCGAGAAGTCGCAATCCATCTCGATCACATGCGTCGCGCCCATCTCGAGCGCGCGGGCGAAACCGGCCACGTAGGCGCGGCCAAGCCCCTCTTTCTTTTCGCGGTGCAAAACCTGGATGCGCGGCTCGCGTACGCAGAGGCCGTCGATGATCGCGCCGGTGCCGTCGGGCGAGTTGTCGTCGCAGAAGAGGATCATGCCCTCGGGCGGCAACACGGCGAGGACGGCCTCGGCCATCGCCGCGACATTCTCCTTCTCGTTGTAGGTGGGTATGACGGCGACGGGTTTCATGCCATTGGCGTGGCGGCGAGGCGGGCCTTCAGTTCCTTCACCTCGGCCTTGAGCTTGGCGATCATCTTCGGCGCGAGCGTAATGGCCGCGAGGTCTTTCATGGACATGGCCGGCGCGCCGATCACGTACTTGAGCGAGCCGTCGAGCGACTGCGGGACGCCCGCCTGCGGCCCCACCTGAACGCCGTCCGCGATCTTGATATGCCCCGAAATGCCGGCTTGCGCCCAGATGAGGCAACCGTAGCCGATTTCCGTGGATCCCGCCACGCCGCTCTGGGCGATGAGACCGGAGTAGCCCTTCACCTTCACGTTGTGGCCGATCTGGACGAGATTGTCGATCTTCGTCATCGGGCCGATGTAGGTACGGCCGATGCGGGCACGGTCGATGGTCGTGTTCGAGCCGATCTCCACGCCGTCGCCGATCTCCACGATGCCGAGCTGGGGAATCTTCTCGATGTAGACGCTGCCGTCCTCGCGGCGACCGTTGTTGAAGCCGTAGCCGTCGCCGCCGAGCCGGACGCCGCAATGGAAGATGCAGTCCGCGCCCACCTTCGTTCCCTCGCGCAGCGTGACCTGCGGATAGACGTGCGTGCGCGCGCCCACGACGCAGTTTTCGCCGATGAACACCTGCGCCTCGATGACGGCGCCGTCGCCGATGACGGAATTCTTCTCGATGATCGTGTACGCGCCCACGTGGACGTCCGCGCCGAGCTTCACGGACGGATCGACGATCGCCGTCGGGTGAACGCCCGGCGCGCGAACGGGCACGGGCGGCGCGAACAGCTCGGCCGCCGCCATGCAGGCGTGGTTCGGATCCGCCACGCGGATGATGGCGCAGGGCGCGCCGTCCGTCCAGTCCGGAGGCAGCAGGACGGCGGAAGCCTGCGTGGACTGCACGAGCTTGACGTGCTTCACGTCCTTGCAGAACGAAAGGTCGCCCTTGCGAGCCTCCTCGAGGCCGCCGCACGCGAACAGTTCGACGTCATCCCCTTCCAGCGTACCGCCGAGCCGAGCCGCCAGCTCACTTGCCTTCACTCTTCTGCTCCTTCGCCTTATCCTTGAGCGTCTTCCGCTTGGCGGGGTCGACGTTCATCGCGCGCAGGATGTCGTCCGTCACGTCGAGGGCGTCGTTCGCGTACGCCGCCATCGTGGAGTCGATTACGAGGTCGAGCCCCTTCTCCTTGGCGTAGGCGGAGATTTTCGCGCGGATGTCGGAGGTTTCCATCTTCAGGAGCCGCGTCTCGAGGTCGTTCATCGTCTCGCGGTAGTTCTGCTCGGAGCGGAGCAACTCCTGCCGCGCGGCGTTGACTTTCTGCTGCATCCCGTCCAGCTTCTTCTGCGCCTCGGCCTTCGCGGAGACGGAGAGCATGGGGTTCTGCGTGTCGTCGTAGATCTTCCGTGCGTCGTCCAGCAGGGCCTTGAGCGCATCCTGCTTCGCGTCCAGCTTGGCCTTGTAGTCTTCGTTCGACGACTTCACGAGCGCCCTGTTCGACTCGTGCGTGGGATGGAGCTCCACGAGGTGGATCATGTTCACGGTGCAGATCTTGAGATCGGCGAAAGCCGCGACGGACATGGCGATTGACAGCGCGATTACAGTTCTTTTCATTTCTTTCCTCTTCTTTTTAACTCTTCAACTCTTTAACTTTTTCAACCTTAGAAATCCCTTCCGATGGTGAACGAGAACACCCTCTCGTCGACGTCCTCGTCCGGATCGACCACCGGGACGGCGAAGTCCAGGCGGATGGGGAAAGACTCGATGTCGATGCGCAGGCCAAGGCCGACGGTCCAGCAGAAATTGTCCGTTTCGAAGTCGAACTCGTCCTTGCCCACGCTGCCGAGGTCGGAGATGAACGCGAAGCGAAGGTACTTGACGAGCGGAATGTCGTATTCCATGTTGGCGTACCAGGCGGTCTGGCCACCCCATGGGGCGTGACGGCCGTGCTTGCCCTCGCGTTTCCAGATGAGGGGCGAGATCTCGCGGTATTCAAAGCCGCGAATCGTGTTCGGGCCGCCGAGGAAGAGCCGGTCGTAGATCGGGAGATGCCCCGAGAGCGCGTCCACCGTGTCGCCATGAATGCGATACGCGAACACGTGGCTGTACTTCTTCCACACGGTCAGATACTGGCGGAAGTCAAAGCCGAGCCGCCAGTACTCGTTGTCGCCGCCGACGATGTCGCCGTAGAGGTTGACGCGATGCCCCTTCTTCGCGAAGAGGAAGCTGTCGCGCGTGTCGTCGTACCAGAAGACGCGCAGCGGGATTTCCCAGCTGTCGCTGTACTTGTCCTCTTCCTCCTTGAAGGCGCGCCAGTTGTCGTTGTCGGGGTCCTTCGGGTTGAACCAGCGCCCTTTCGACACGTCGTCCATCTCGATGAACTCGGCGGCGACACGAAAGCCGAGACGCCCTGTGGTCCGGGCCGTGGGCCAGAACTTCACCGGATAGGAGAGTTCGCTGGAAAGCCCGCTGCGGATGAGATCATAGTCGTCGTACCAGCGCTGGCGGCGGTAGCCGGTGACCGTAAGTTCCAGCATGCGGTCGAAGAGGTACGGCTCCGTGACGGACGCCTCGTACGTCTGGACGCGCGGACCGGCCTGCAGGAGAACGCGACCCTTCTGGCCCGCGCCGCGAAAGCGCCACGGGCTGAAGAGATCGAAGTTGGACTCGCTCAGCTCGACCATGCCGTAGACCGAGTCGACGGAACTCGCGCCGATGCCGACCATGAAGTTGCCGGTGTTCTTCTCCGAAACCTCGTAGACAAGGTCGCGCTGCTCGGGCTGTCCGTCCTTCGCCTCGCCGCCTTCGACGGTTTCCATGTAGTACCGCACGCGGTCGAAGTAGCGCAGGTTCTCGAGGCGGCGCTTGCCCTGTTCGGCCTTGTCCGCCAGCATCGGGTCGCCGGGCGAGAGCGAGATCTCGCGGCGGATCACCTTGTCCTTCGTGTAGTCGTTGCCGCGGACGAGGATGCGGTGGATGGCCACCGGGACGCCTTCCTCCACGGCGAACTCGAGGTCGACCACCTCGGGGTTCGCGCCGGACGGAAGCTGGCGCACCGTGACGTGCGTGTCGGTAAGGGGCTTCTCGCCAGACCCGCAGAAGATCTCCATCTGGCGCGCGGCCTCGGCCATCGTCGCCGCGCCCGCGATGTCACCCGTGGCGAGCGCCTTGTTCGCGGCGAGCACCGCGTCGGCGGGATACTGCTTCGTGCCGGTGACGGACATGCGCCCCACCTTGTACTGCACGCCCTCGACGACCTTGAACTGGCGGTCGACCTTTCCTTCGGAATAGGGCACCTCTTCCGGGAGCGACACGGTGACGTCAAGGTAGCCGCGGTCGCGGTAGTAGGCCACCACCTTGTCGCGCGCCTCGGCGAGGTCCTGCTCGGTGGCGGGCGTGTCGCTGAACCAGCCGAGCGGGTTCCACCAGGGATACTGGTCGAAGGTGGCGCGGAGGTCGGCGGCGTCAACGGAATCGTTGCCGACGAACGTGAAGTCGTGAATCTTCCGGCGCTCGCCCTCCGTGATGTCCATCGTCACGTGCACGGCGCCCGGAAAGTCCGGAATCGGCTCGAGGCGATAGTCGACCTTCACGTCGGGGAAGAACTTCTTCTGGTAGGCGTGCTTCACGCGGCCCACCGCCGCCTCGAAGTCCGCCTCGCCGTAGGGGTAACCGTCCTTCAGCTCGGAAAGCGAGGTAATCTTGGAGACCGACCAGAAGTCGTTGCCCGTCACGTTAAGCGGTCCCTGGAAGCGCAGCTTGGGCGTCACCACGTAGATGACGTCGATGCCGTTGGCCCCATGCTCGACTTTGACCGTAATATTGTCGTACTCGCCCGCGTCGCGCAACGCGCGCACGTCGCGCGCGCATTGCCCGGGATCATACTCGTCGCCGACCTTCACCTGGCAGCGCGCCGTCACGTCGCCCGTGACGTCCGATCCGTCGGACATCTTTACGGAGACGGACGTGACCTTCGCCGCCTGAACAGTCCCTGCAAGCGCCAGAAGCGCCGCCAGTAGCGTTTTCTTCATGTTGCAACCTTTGGTTTTGGACTCCAATCCTGATCCTTCTTTCAAGGCCGGTAAACAGTATACCATATTCTCGCCGACACGGCAGGAAAGGATTTGATATACTATCTCCCCGTTCGGAGACAGAGAAGACATGGATACCAAAGGACACAAGAGACGCGACAGACGCGTCGAGATGACAGTCGAGAGCCTGAAGCAGGACTATGCCTGGCACCTGCGCTACACCCAGGCCAAGTACGAAGGAACCGCGACGCCCCGCGACCAGTACGCCGCGTTCGCCTACGCCATCCGCGACCGGCTGGCGGAGCGCTGGATGGAGACGCAAGAGGCCTACCACCAGCAGAACACGCGGCGCGTCTACTACCTGTCGCTCGAGTTCCTCATCGGCCGCCTGCTCGGCAACAACGTCATCAACCTGAAGCTCGACCGCGAATGCGACGAGGCCCTCAAGGAGTACGGCCTCAGCTGGCACTCCCTGCGCGAGTTCGAGACGGACGCCGGGCTCGGCAACGGCGGCCTCGGCCGCCTCGCCGCCTGCTTCCTCGACTCGATGTCCACCCTCGACCTCGCCGGCATGGGCTACGGCCTTCGCTATGACTACGGCATCTTCCGCCAGCGCATCGTGGACGGCCAGCAGGTGGAGGAGCCCGACCGCTGGCTCAAGGACGGCTATCCCTGGGAGTTCGTGCGGCCCGAATACGCGCAGACCGTCCAGTTCGGCGGCCACGTGGACTGCATCACCGACCGCGGCGAGACGAAGTGGCGCTGGATCGGGTCCGAGCAGGTGCAGGGCATCCCCTACGACCTGCCGATCGTCGGCTACTCGCACGCCGTCAACACGCTGCGCCTCTGGAGCGCGAAAGCGACGGACGAGTTCGACCTGGACGACTTCAACAAGGGCTCCTACGTGGAGGCCGTCGAGCGCAAGGTGCTCGCCGAGAACCTCACGAAGGTTCTCTACCCCAACGACAACACGATGGCCGGCAAGGAGCTGCGCCTCCGCCAGCAGTACTTCTTCGTGTGCTGCTCGCTCGGCGACATCCTGCGCCGCTTCCGCGTGGAGAACTCGGACTGGCACACCCTTCCGGACAAGGCGTTCATCCACCTCAACGAGACCCACCCCGCGCTCGTGATCCCCGAGCTGATGCGCGTCCTGGTGGACGACGAGGGCCTGGGCTGGGACGAGGCGTGGGACATCACCCGCCGCGCCACCGGCTACACCAACCACACCGTCCTCCCTGAGGCGCTGGAGAAGTGGCCCGTCGCGATGCTCGAGCGCCTGCTTCCCCGCCACCTGCAGATCATCTACGAGATCAACGGCCGCTTCCTCAAGCAGATATCCGGCCTCTATCCCGGCGACCAGGCGCGCCTCGCGCGCATGAGCCTCATCGACGAGGGCGGCGAGCGCACGGTGCGGATGGCGCACCTGGCGATCGTCGGCTCCTCCAGCGTGAACGGCGTCGCACAGCTCCATTCGGACATCCTCAAGAAGTCGCTCTTCAAGGACTTCTACGAGCTGATGCCCGACCACTTCCACAACGTGACGAACGGCATCACGCCGCGCCGCTGGCTGCTGAAGGCCAACCCGTCCCTCGCCCAGCTGATCACCGACAAGATCGGCGCCGGCTGGATCACGCGCCTCGACGAGCTGAGGAAGCTCGAGTCGTACGCGCAGGAGAAGTCGTTCCTCGACACGCTCGCGAAGATCAAGCTTTCCAACAAGCGCGTCCTCGCCAACCACGTCGCCTCCACCCTCGGCATCTCGCTCGACCCGTCGGCGATCTTCGACGTGCAGGTGAAGCGCCTCCACGAGTACAAGCGCCAGCTCCTCCTCGCGCTCTACATCATCATGTTCTACAACCGCCTGCTGGCGGACCCGAAGTACGACCCCGCGCCGCGCGCGTTCATCTTCGCGGCCAAGGCCGCCCCGGGCTACCACATGGCCAAGCTCATCATCCGCCTCATCCACGGCATCGCCGGCGTGGTGAACGCCAACCCCCGCACGCGCGGCAAGCTCTCCGTGGCGTTCCTGCCGGACTACCGCGTCTCGCTCGCCGAGAAGATCATGCCCGCCGCCGAGGTGAGCGAGCAGATCTCCCTCGCCGGCACCGAAGCCTCCGGCACCGGCAACATGAAGTTCATGATCAACGGCGCCCTCACCCTCGGCACCTTCGACGGCGCGAACGTCGAGATCAACCAGGAGGTCGGCGACGAGAACATGTTCCTCTTCGGCATGCGCACGGAGGACGTCGCGTCGCTCCGCCCCACGTACCGCTCCGTCGAGTACGCGAAGAAGGACCCCGAGATCGCCCTCGCGCTCGACATGATCCGCCGCAACGTGTTCTCCCTCCTCGAGCCCGGCCTCTTCGAGCCGATCCTGCGCTCGCTGCTGGACTACAACGACTACTACATGCTCCTCGCCGACCTGCGCAGCTACAGCGACGCGCAGGACCGCGTGGACGCGGCGTACCGCGACCCGGCGCGCTGGAACCGCATGTCCCTCATCAACATCGCCCGCTCCGGACGCTTCTCGTCCGACCGCGCGGTCATGGAATACGCGAACGACATCTGGCATGTCAAGCCGGTGGAGTTCGACACGGAGAAATAGCCCTGAAGGACAAGCCGACAGTCGAGACCGTCGAAACGCGCGTGACGACGCTGGACCTTCCGCCGGGCGGCTTCCGCCTGGAGGAGGGCGGTACGCTCGCGCGCGTTGACGTGGCGTGGGAGGCCTGCGGCCCCGTCCGCCCCGAGAACGACAACGTGGTCTTCATCTGCCACGCCCTCACCGGCGACGCGCACGTCACCGGCCGCTACGCGCACGAGACGGAGTCCTCCGGCTGGTGGGAAGGCATCGTCGGCCCCGGCAAGGCCATCGACACGACGCGCTTCCGCGTGATCTGCGCGAACGTCCTCGGCGGCTGCAAGGGCACCACCGGCCCCTCATCGGTCAACCCGGCCACGGGCCGCCCCTACGGATCCGCCTTCCCCCGCTTCACGATCGGCGACACGGTGGAGGTCTACCGCGCGCTCCTGCGC
>CAMNLN010000166.1 GCA_946543025.1 uncultured Verrucomicrobiota bacterium | reverse complement strand
CCCACGAGTCCACGGGCTGGTCGCTCCACATGTTCACGCCCATGTGGAAGAGTCCGCCCCAGATCTTGCCGGAGGGAAGCGCCGCGAAGGTGCGCGGAACGAGGCTTGCCGCGGCCGCCGCCGCGCCTGCCGCGAGAAAGTTGCGTCGTGTGAGAGTCGAGTTCATCTTTGTCTCCTTGGCGCCATTATAGCACAATTTCGCCGGCGTTTGACGGAACGACGGCGCAGCCGCTTCGTTGCGTGGGATGCTTCTGTGAAGGATGTTCCCTCGTTCCCGGACGAACATGATATAATGTGTCCATGCGAAAGATGTTTAGCCTTTTAATTGCTTGCGGGACCGCGACGCTTGCGTATGCGGACTTACGCGAGCAGTTCGCGAATCCTCCACCGGAATCGCGCCTCCAGGCATGGTATCACTGGACGACCACCGGCATTTCCGACGAGTGCCTCGCCGCCGACCTGAAGGCGATGGGCGAGTTGGGCGTGGGAACGGCCCACGTGTTCATGCCAGGGCAGCAACCGATTCCGCCCGACACGCAGCCGCTCTCCGAAACATGGTGGAAACGGTGGGAGACGGCTGTCCGCGAAGCAAAGAAGAACGGCATCCGTCTCGGCTTCCACAACTGTCCAGGCTGGTCGTCCTCCGGCGGCAACTGGATCAAGCCCGAGGATTCGATGAAGGTGCTTGTGGCCGCCGCGACGGACGTGGAGAGCCTTGAAAAGCCCGTACGGTTGACGCAACCGAATTCACAGCACGGCTTCTACCGCGACGTCGCCGTCTACGCCTTTCCGATCGCGAAGCCAACCGTGCCGGAGAAGGTGTCGGGCGACTTCGCGGCAGACTTCGACGCGTTCCGGCGCGACGGCAAGCCGCTCGCGATGCCGATCGCGCCGGGCGAGGCAGGTGGTTCGGTCATGTTCGAGTACGCGCGACCGATCGCGCCCACGTCGCTTGTTACCTGTTGGAACGAGTCGCAGTTCTATCTGGACATGGAGGTGTCCGCCTCCGTTGACGGCAAGACGTGGAAGAAGCTCGCCACGCGCGCGTATCGCCTGTTCAACTGCCAGCTGACGCCGAAGGTGCTGCCGCTCGCGCCGTGCGCGCCCAGTCGCTTCTTCCGCATCAAGGTGACGCCCGTCCAGCCGCCGCCGTGGGTGCGCTACTGCCGCCGGTCGCTCGCCTCGGCCGAGTTCACGTCGCTTCCCCTTGTGAGCGACATCGACGACAAGAATGGCGCTTCCGTGGCGATCGGATACCGTGCCCCAACCGACCCGGCCGCGCCCGGGATCGCGCGCGATTCGGTCCTGGACCTCACGAATTGCCTGCGGTCCGACGGTTCGCTGGATGCGGTCGCGCAGAAACGCGCCGCTCCCGTGGCGGGGAGCTGCTGGCGTATCTTGCGGATCGGCTACACGACTTCGGGAAAGACGTGCGCGCCGGCGCCGGCGAACGTACGCGGGCTGGAGTGCGACAAGCTCTCGAAGCGGGGCCTCGACGCCCACTGGCCGCACATGCCGCACAAGATGATCAACACGCCCGGCGGGAAAGGGACCGTGTCCGTGGCGATCATCGACTCGTGGGAGGTGGGCGGACAGAACTGGACCGAGTCGTTCCCCGAGGAGTTCAGGCGTCGGCGCGGTTACGACATGCGTCCGTGGTTGCCCGCGATGGTCGGCTACACGGTCGGTACGGCGGGCGAGACGGCGAAGTTCCTCTTTGACGTGCAGCGCACGATTGCCGACCTGATGGCGGAGAACTACTACGACTATTTCGCCGAACTCTGCCATCGCGAGGGGGTGAAGTCCGCCACGGAAAGCTACGGCGGGCCGTTCGACCACCTGCGCTGCTTCGCGGCGACGGACATCCCGACGGGCGAGTTCTGGCTGGGACAAGACTCGCACGGTTCGCCGCGCACGGCTGCGTCCGCCGCCCACCTGAACGGACGCGCGCAGGTCGCCGCCGAGGCGTTCACCACCGAGGCGAAGGAAGGCCGCTGGCAGATTACGCCGCACGAGCTGCGCGTGAACGGCGACCGCGGCTGGCTGGACGGCGTCTCGCAGCTGGTGTACCACTCGTATCTCCAGCAACCGTTCATGAACGTGCAGCCGGGTTTCTCGCTCGACCGGCACGGCACGCAGCTCAATCGCCATACCACCTGGTGGCCGGAAGGGAAGTGGTGGGCCGAATACGTCCATCGCGGGCAATTCCTGCTTCAGAGCGGCGAGCCGAAAGCGGACGTCCTTGTCCTTTCCGGCGACGGTACGCCGAACGGCCGCACGTATCAGGCCGAACTGGTGGGCGCAGGCTACAACTACGACCACTGCGGCGTGGCTGATCTCCAGAGGCTCGTCGTGAAGGACGGCGGCGTGGCGATGCCAGGACGGCTTGCGTACGAAGTGCTGTGGCTCGGCCCGGACCGTTATCTCACCTGCGCGACGCTCCGCAAGGTGAAGGAGTTGCTGGACGCCGGCGCGCGCGTGGCGGGTGTTCGTCCGCAGGGGTCGCCATCGCTCGGCGACAGGCAAGTGGAGTGGGAAAGTCTGGTTGATGCCATCTGGGGCGGACGCTACGCGAATCTCAAGCCTGTCGATTCCTCGCTCGGGGCCGTGCAGGCGTTCGGGGTGCGTGCGCCTGCGGAGTCGGGCGGCGCGCTGGCGGCGTTGCGGCGCGTGATCGACGGGCAAGACTTCTACTTCATCCTGAACGGCAAGCGGTCGGCGTTCAAGGGAACCGTGTCGTTCAAGGGGCGAGGACGGCCCGAACGATGGGACGCCAAGAACGGCAAGATCAAGCCGCTGCCGTGGCTGGAGGACGAGGAAGAACGCGTGAAGGCTCACGTGGAACTGCGTCCGGACGAGTCGATGTTCGTGTCGTTCCGCGAGCCGAAGGCTGGCGAATGCCCGGCCGCGACTCTCCCGCATGGGGAGCTGCCGTCACGGCAGCTCATGGATATCTCGACAGAATGGGCAGTAACCTCCTTTACGGGCAAGAACGCGCCGGACGCGCCGCGCCTGTTTCCGATGCTGCTGGGATGGGACAAGTCTGCGGACGAGAAGC
Source organism: uncultured Verrucomicrobiota bacterium (assembly GCA_946543025.1). Classification (GTDB taxonomy): domain Bacteria; phylum Verrucomicrobiota; class Kiritimatiellia; order RFP12; family UBA1067; genus RUG572. The sequence continues at coordinate 4,712 of CAMNLN010000166.1, read as the reverse complement.
TCAGGTATTTCGCGGGACGCGCGACCTACGAGAAGCGGATTGACCTGAGGGAAGTCTTGGAACCGTGCGAGCTGGACTTGGGCGACGTGCGCGAGCTGGCGAACGTGTGGGTGGACAGGCAATTTCTCGGTTGCCTGTGGGAAGCGCCGTATCGCGTGGCGCTGCCGAAGTCCGCATTGGGTAAGAAGGTGACGTTGCGCGTAGAGGTCGTCAACACGTGGCCTAACCGGCTGATCGGCGACGCGATCGCGCGGAAGAAGGGGGCTGCGGAACCAAAGGGGAAATACGGCGTACCGCAGTGGGTGCTGGACGACAAGTCGGATTCGGGGACGGGCATCTACACGTGGATGAACTGGATGAAGGGGTGGACGGCGGACGACGAACCGCGCCCCGCCGGCCTGCTCGGTCCCGTTCGGATTCTTTCTGCCTCGCGTACGGGAGAATGATGCTATAATTTCCGGCGTCCCCATGCGGGCGGAACGAGAGCGACAAAATGGACAAGGAGCGACAAACGATGAAAAAGATGATCTTGAGCGCGCTTGCGCTGGGAACGGCCATCTGCGCGCAGGCGCGGCAGCAGCCGCTGAACCTGAACGGGAGCTGGGAGTTCGCGTTCGCGGAAGGAAAGACGCTGGAGACGGCCGGAGGCGCCGATTTCGCGGCGACCGACAGGATGTCCGTGCCAGGTTGCTGGGACATGCAGCCGAAGTGGCTCTGCAAGCGTGGAACGGGCCTCTATCGGCGCACGTTCACGCTTGCCGAACCGGTTGAAAACGCCTGGATCGTGGTGGACGGCATGGGCCTGCGCGCGCAGTTCGCCGTCGACGGCAAGTCGGCGGGCGGCGTCCTGCCGTTTCCGTGGGGACGGCTGGAGGTCCCGACCGGTCCGCTCGCCGCCGGTACGCACGTGCTCTTCGCCGCGCTCGACAACATCCTCGACTGGTCTACGCAGAAGCTCGCCTTGCCGTACTACGACTTCTACCTTTACGGCGGCTTCTACCATGGCGTGAGCATGATCTTCGACAACCGCAAGCTCTTCGTGCGCACACGCGACTACAAGACGGGCACGGTGGAGGTCGAGGCCGTGAACTTCGCGCAAGGCGACTTCGACGGTACGCTCGTCTTCGATGGCAAGAACGAGGTGAAGGCGGCGTTCCGAAACTTCCGCGCGACCGTGCGCGTGCCGGACTTCAAGCTCTGGTCGCCCGCCTCCCCCAACCTCCACACCGTCGCACTCGGCACGAAGTCCCAACCGCTTTGCGCCCGCTTCGGCATCCGCGAGATCAAGGCGGAGAAGAAGCGGCTGTGGCTAAACGGCGAAATCCTGTTCCTGAAGGGCGCGAACCGTCACGAGGCGCATCCGCAGTTCGGCGCGGCCACGCCCGAGGCGCTGATGGTGCAGGACATCCAGTTGCTGAAGTCGCTCAACGGTAACTTCTTCCGCGGCTGCCACTACCAGCAGAGCCAGCGGTTCCTGGACTACTGCGACGAAATGGGCGTCTTGGTGTGGGAAGAGTCGCTCGGCTGGGGCAACAACGCCAAGCAGATGGGCGACCCCGACTACTTCCGGCTGCAGGTGGAGCAGACGCGCGCGATGGTGCGCGCGAGCTTCAACCATCCCTCCGTGATCATTTTCGCTTTCCAGAACGAAAACGCCTCGCAGACGAAGGAAGGCAAGAAGATGAACGACGCGCTCATCGAGGCAATCCGCTCGCAGGACTCGGGCCGCCTGATCACCTTCGCCTGCAACCACAACCTCGACGACCTTTCGAACGAGAACACGGACCTTGTCTCGTTCAACACCTATCCCGGCTGGATCGGGTCCAACGCCGGAACCTTCGAGAACCAGAAGCAGCTCATCGACGCGGCGGTGACGAAGATCGTCACGCGCTACCGCAAGCTCTACCCCGAAAAGCCGATCATCGTCTCGGAGATGGGCACCACCGCCATCTACGGCTATCATGACCCCGCGGCCGGCCAAGGCACGGAGGAGTTTCAGCTTTACTACAACAAGGACGTGCTCGACCGCATCTTCGCCGATCCCGAGATGGCCGGCCTCACGTTCTGGCATTTCGCCGACGCGCGTACCTACCACCGTGACGGCTCGAACATCCGCGCCAAGCTGCTCGCGGAGAACATGGCCGGCCTCTACGACGGCTACCGTCGCGCAAAAATCGTGACGACGGCCGTCAAGGAAGGATTCGCCCGGAGGGCCGCCGGCGAATTGCCGGCGAAGGGAGAATGATGAAAGTAGGATTTTTCTTGGTTGCCGTCACGGCGGTCGCGTTCGTGGCGCGTGGCGCGACGGTGAGGCCGGCGGACGACGGACGCGCGCTTGTGAATCCGGGCATGGGCTGGACCATGCACTACTACTCGAACATGCCGCTTAACTACGGTTCGTCCCTCGAGCCTGGCGATGCGATGGCGTGGTTCCCCGGCTGTTCTGTCTGCTACCTGCGCATTCCGTGGGCGTACCTGGAGCCAGAGGAGGGAAAGTACAACTGGTCGGCGCTCGACACGCCCGCGCAGCGCTGGATCGAGCGCGGCGGGCAGATCGCGTTCCGCGTCACCTGCTCCGAAAGCTGGCTGGAGCATGCCACGCCCAAGTGGGTGTTTGACGCCGGCGCGAAGGGCGTCCGATGGACATGGAGGAAGGGCCCGGACGAGAAGGGAAAGCTGGTGGACCCCGACTTCGCCGACCCTGTCTTCCTCGCAAAGCTCGAGAACTTTCTCAAGGCTTTCGCGCGGCGCTACGACGGTCGTCCCGAGGTGGCGTTCATGGACATCGGTACCTATGGCCTCTGGGGCGAAGGGCACACGATCATGTCGTCGAAGGTGCCGCAAGAGAAGATGAACATAGATGTGAAAAAACACATTGATCTTCATCTCAAGTGCTTTCCGAACACGCAACTCGTGATCTCGGACGACGTGTCCGGCCCTTGGGACCAGAGCGGAAACTATCCGCTTCTCGACTACGCGCGCTCGAAAGGCGTCGCCTGGCGCGACGATTCCGTCCTCGTGGCCAATCCGCCGAAGAGCTGGTTCCACGCCGACCAGGCGGAGCGCTACTGGCGGACGCTGCCTGTGGTGCTGGAGCACGAACACTATGTCGGCTCTGTCAAGCGCGGGGCGTGGTCGCAGGATCTGCTCGTGAAGAGCGTCGAGGAGATGCACGCCAGTTACATGTCCATTCACGGTCCGGCGCGGCGGCTCCTTGATGAGAACCGCGACGCGATCGATCGGATCAACCGCCGCCTCGGCTACCGTTTCCAGCTGCGTGAGGCGACATGGCCGGATGTCGTCTACGTGGGGCCGGACATGGGCGAGCGGCCTTTCGAGGTGAGATGGACATGGGCCAACGCGGGCGTGGCGCCCTGCTATGCGGACGCCTTCCCGTGCCTGACGGTGAAGGATGCGAAGGGCGGCATCCTGGCCGTGCTGGCGGACGACGCCTTCAACCTGCGCGAGCTGAAGGTCGGCGCGCCAGGTGCGGCGCCGGCCGTCGCGCGCGTCTTCCCCTGTCTGCTTGGCCGCTGGGGCGCGCCTACGTTCAGGTACGGCGAACTTGACGTCTACGTCTCCGTGGGAAAGGCCGACGGCACGCCCGTCTACGAGCTGCCGCTCCCGGACGGCGACGGGCATCGCCGTTACCGCCTCGGCAAGGTCCGATTCGAGAAAGGTGCCGCGCGATAGGCTTTCGCGGGCACGAAGTTTGACACGGACGACCTTTTTGGGGTAAACTAACCGCAACTTTTCTTGAAAGGAACAACAAAGAAATGAACAGTACGCTAGCCCGTCTTCTTCCTGCCGCCTGTCTGGCGGCCGTCACGTTTGCCGTCGGCGCGGCGGTCAAGGTACAGATGCCGCCCGCCTGCACGAACCCGGACGGCCTTGCCGTCGATCCGCAGGATCGGCTTGTGATCGCGGCTCCGAACAACGCCCGCACGCAGCCTGGCGCGATCTTCCGTCTTGATGCGCCCGGCGGTACGCCCTACCTGTGGTTCGTCGTGCCGCCGCACCCCGAGACGGGCGTGGCCTCGCCGATGGGCATCTGCTTCGGTCCGGAAGGGGAGCTGTACGTCTGCGACAACCAGAAGGACTCGAAGGGCCGGCTCCTCCGCGTGACGTTCAAGGACGACAAGCCGCTCGCCGTGGAGACCGTCGCTTGCGGCCTCGAGAACGCAAACGGCGTGAAGTACCTCAACGGTCGCCTCTACGTGACGCAGGCGTTCCTGCGGAAGCTTCCGCGCGCGGACGGACATCTGCCGAGCGGACTCTACATGTTCGCCGCCACGGATCGTAACGTGAAGGTGACCAACACCGCAGCCGACCCGCAACTCGTCTTCACCGACCATACGGCCGGCAAGATTCGCGTGGGACTGAACGGCGTGGCCGTGGACGCGAAGGGGAATCTCTACGTGGACAACTACGGCGACGGACGCATCTGGAAGTTGACGCCCGGCGTGGACGGACGCATCGCGGCGAGCGAGCTCTTCGCCTGGCAGGGCATGACGACCCCGGACGGCCTGTGCACGGACGCGGCCGGCAACGTCTACACGGCGGATATGCACGGCGGCGCGGCGGTAAAAATCGACGCGAAAGGGACGGTTACGACCGTCGCGAAGGATTGTTTTACGAAGCCGAGCGAGCCGTGCGTCTGGCGCGGTCGGCTCTATGTCTCGGACTATGGCGCTACCACGCTCACGGAAGTT
>CAMNLN010000165.1 GCA_946543025.1 uncultured Verrucomicrobiota bacterium | reverse complement strand
CTGACGACCTGGGACTGCATGGGCACGGCGGCGCACGTGACGATGCTCTCGGAGATGCCGGTGGAGCCGCCCGTGGTGACAAAGGACGAGGCCGCGCGCGTGCGCGCCGAGCTCGCGCAGGTGGTGGCCGCCGCGCAGGCGGGCGACTTCACGATCGAGGCGTCCGACCAGGACGTGCACATGGCCGTGGAGCGCCGCCTCACCGAGACCTTGGGCGACCTTGGGAAGAAGATCCACACGGGCCGCAGCCGCAACGACCAGGTGGCCGTGGACGTGCGCCTGCACGTCAAGGACCAGCTGCTCGGGCTGGAGGGCGAGCTGGCGGCGCTCGTGCGCACGCTCGTCGCGTTCGGGAAGGCGCACGACCGCGTGCCGCTCGTGGGGCGCACGCACCTGCAGCCCGCGATGCCGTCGTCCGTGGGCACGTGGGCGACGGGCCACGCCGAGATGATCCTCGACCAGACGGCGAACCTGGAGGCGGCGTACAAGCTGAACGACCTCTGCCCGCTCGGTTCCGCCGCCGGCTACGGCGTGCCGCTCCCGCTGGACCGGCAGCGCACGAGCGACCTGCTCGGCTTCGCGCGCCCGCTCCACAACGTGTTCGGCGCCTCGATGGCGCGGGGCGAGGACGAGGCGGCGCTCCTGTGCGCGCTCGCGCAGCTGATGGCGGTCCTCTCGCGTCTTGCGGAGGACATGATCCTCTTCTCGATGCCGGAGTTCGGCTACTTCAAGCTGCCGCGCGCCTACTGCACGGGCAGCTCGATCATGCCGCAGAAGTACAATCCGGACGTGCTGGAGCTCGTGCGTTCCAAGACGGCGCAGGTGCTGGGCCTCGCGACGGCGGCGCTCTCGCTCCTCCACGCGATGCCGGGCGGCTACAACCGCGACCTGCAGGACTGCAAGGGCCTCTACATGAAAGGACTCGACGTCACGCGCACCACGCTCCGCATCCTCGCGAAGGTGGTGGCGGGCATGGCGATCGACGAGGACGCGCTCCGGCGCGGCTTCATTCCCGGCGTGTTCGCGACGGACGTGGCGCTCCGCAAGGTGGCGGCGGGCACGCCGTGGCGCGAGGCGTACCACCAGGTGCGCGACAACCTGGAGGCGCTTTCCGCCGAGGATCCCGACGCGGCCGTGGCGGCGAAGACGCACGCGGGGGCGACGGCGGGCCTCGACTGGCGCTTCTACGCGACGCGCCTGGACGAGCTGGAGGCGTCCGTCGCCGCGCGGCGCGACGCGTTCGACGCCTGCCGCCGCGCCTTGCTCGGCTGATTCCGATTTTTTTGCTTTTTCTTTGTCATTTCTGCCGCGAATCGTGTATACTATGGACAGATTTTGATGGGGAAGTGTATACTTCCGCCACGGTTTCGTGTTGCAGACAGACGGAGCAAGGACATGAAGAAGAACATTTTGTGCGTATTTGTCGCAGCGCTTGCGCTGGCGGCGCAGGCGAGCTGGGTGACGAAAAGGCAGGCTCGCGACGTGGCGCTCGCCTGGGCGGAGCGGAACGGCGCGTTTGGCGTCCAGGCTGCGGAGATTGGCGCGCTCAGCACGATCAAGCCCTTTGTCGACACGAACGACGTGCCGCTGTGGTTCGAGGTGCCGCTGGGCGATTCGTGCATGATCGTCTCTCCGGTGACGGAGCTGGAGCCGGTGATCGCGGTGCTCGAGGGCGTGAACGCGACGGCCGAGCTGCCCGAAGGCCATCCAATGTACACGATGCTTGTCAAGGACATGACCGACCGCCTGGAGAAGCTGGAACTGTACGATCATCCTCCCCAGGCGCCTTCCCTGCTGTCCGCGTCGCCCGCCGCGCATTCGGCGCCGTCCGATCCCGTGATGGCGGCCTGGGCGAAGGAAGGCGAGGCCAAGTGGGCGAAGCTGCTGACGAATGGCGGCGTCCACCTGTTGGAAGCGCCGACGAACGGCGTGGCGGACGCGGACATGACGCTGAAGATCCGGGTGGTGGACGGCTTCGAGCAGGGCGGGCCGCTGACGCACTGGAACCAGGGGTCCGCCGGCGGCGGCTACTGCTACAACTACTACACGCCCGGCCACGTGGTCTGCGGATGCGTCGCGACCATGATGTCGGCGATCATCCAATACTTTGCGGTGACCGGGTGCGCGCCCGGGCAGGCGGGCTTCCCGTGCCAGTACAACGGCGAGAAGTACGACGCCGTGACGAAGGGCGGCGCGTACGACTGGACCCTGTTCGCCGCCGCCACGAACCGTGCGGCCTACAAGACGCTGACCGAAGCGCAGCGCGAGCTGCTCGGCCGCGTGGCGTTCGACGCCGGCACGACGATCGGCATGATGTGGGCGCCCGGCGGGTCGGGCGCGTTCACGGTCCGCGCGGCGGAAGTCTTCCGGAAGTATTACGGCTTCAAGGACGCGCGCAGCGTCAACGGGCCGAAGGAGGACCACTACGCCAAGCTCATCTACAACCAGTGCCGCGCGGGCGCGCCGGTGGGCTTGAGCATCACCAGCGCCGAAGCGGGCGGACATGCCGTCGTGGCGGTGGGCTACGGCGAGGACGCGGACCAGATTCCGCGTGTGCGCATCTTCACAGGCTGGGGCGGCGCGGGCGACGGCTGGTACGCGCTCCCCAACATCAACACGAAGAGCCTTCCCACCCAGGCGGGAAGCTACATGTTCGACGTCATCAACTGCGTCATCACGATGATCGGCTACGACACGGACGAGACGGTGCCGGTGGTCGGCATGGTCAGCCCGCCTCCCGCCGTGCTCGAGATTCCCGGCACCGTCGACAAGACGACGGTCGTGGACGAGGAGACCGGCGAGGAGACCACGTCGTACGTCAAGCGGGTGATCCGGACGGACGACAACGGCTATTTCGGCACGCGCGTCTCGCCGAGCCATCTGGACTGCCGCCTGCTGTGCGGGACCAAGGAGGCGACGTTCGAGATCGGCGCGAAGGCCGTCGTGCCGAGCGACAAGTACGTCGTGGACAGGGACGATCTTTGGAACGCGTTGCCGGACGAGATCCTGTTTTCGCTGCTGAACTGCACCACCGCGTACACGCTCGACAAGGCCATCGAATACGCCTTGGCCGAACATAAGCCGATCTTGCGCGTGAGCGGTTCCATCCGCGACGAGGCGACCACGAACCTGCTGAACCGTATCTATGCCTTGGACGACACGAACGAGAACGACTTCACGAACCGGTTCGTCTACTTCTTCTCGCCTTTCTCGCCGGCCGGCAGCGACCTTCCCGACGGCAACCCCTCGTTCGGCGTCTTCTTCGCGGAGAAGACCGTGCAAGGCGGGCGCTGGCGCTACGAAAACGGCCGTCTCTCGTACGGCTACGGCTTCTCGAACATTCTGCGCTGCACGACGAACGACTACGACGAGGCGTCGACCGACGAGGACGCCTACGCCGTCTACGAGTACGTGACGAACGCGGCTTATCGCGCGTCCGTCGGCTTGGTGGAGCTGGGCACGTTCCAGACCAACAGCTTCCCCTACTCGACCGAGGGCATGCTGGATGCGCTGGAGATGGTCCTTGACGGCGGCTGGACGGAGTACGAGCGGCAGACGCACGGCATCTCGCTGACGGTCACGGCAACCGCCGAGGTCGGGACGCCCGACCCCGCGTTCGGCGTCCATACCGGAATCTTCAGGAACGGGCAGACCGTGACCGCAACGGCACCCGACACGCAGGTGACGAACGACGAGCAGACCGTCGTGATGGCCTTCGGCGGCTGGACGCTGACGAACGAGACGACCGGCGCGTTTCAGGAGGGAACGGGCACGACCGCCGAATTCGACGTGACGACCAACGACGTGCTGGTCCTCACGTGGCAGATGACGCCGCTGCTGGTCAAGATCGACGTCTCGGATCGCGACGACGAGGGCGTCACGGAGCCGGGCAGCGGCTGGTATCCGTATGGCGAGGAAGTCGCGTTTGTCGCCACGCCCAACAAGGAGATGAACGTTGTCGGCTTCGACCAGTGGATGCTCCTCGACAACAGCGAGTGGCCAGACTACCTCGGCGACAGGAAATCCGCCGTCCTGACGTTCCCCGTGCTTGAGCCGCTGCGCCTCCAGGCCTGCTATGGCGGCGATCCGGCGGAAGCGGCCGCCACGACGAACTTCCCGGTGCGCGTCATTTCCGTCACGACCAACATGGAAGAGCTGACGGACGCGGCACTGCCGTCCGTGAACGTGCTGGGCCTTTCCGAGGATCGATCCGTGGAGATGGGCGGCACGATCGAGCTGCCGGACGTTTCGCTGGGCATGCGCGTGGCGGCGACGGTCTTTACGAACGACATGGGAGACGTGTGGCAAGTCGCCGGCTGGGCGGTGCAGCCGGACGGCGCGGACAGCGCACAGGCGGCGGCGAGCGGCACGTCCTCCGTCGCGGGATTCAAGCTGACGGGCGCGGCCGTGCTGACGTGGGTCTGGGAGCTGACGGAAAAAGCCTCGAACACGCTGCATGTCTGTTCCGTCACGACGAATGGCGTGGAGCTGACGGACGCGGCACTGCCGTCCGTGAACGTGCTGGGCCTTTCCGAGGATCGATCCGTGGAGATGGGCGGCACGATCGATCTGCCGATCGGTTCGCTGGAGCTGCGCGTGGAGGCGACGGTCTTTACGAACGACATGGGCGAGGTGTGGCAGTGCAACGGCTGGGAGGTGCGGCCGGACGGCACGGGCAGCGTGCAGGCGCCGACAAACGGCGCGTCAGACGTCGCTGAATTCGCGTTCACGGGCGCGGCCGTGCTGACGTGGATCTGGGAGCCGGTGGAAAGCGGCGAGCCCCGTCGCGCCCTGGTGGATCCGGACGACGTGCCTGCGGGGAAAGAGGGCGAATCGTTGCTTACGATCGTTCCAAACGGCGACGAGACCCTCACGCTGAAGGCCTGCGTGGGCAACGCCGTGAAGGGCTACTGGTACGCGATCGTCACCGATACGGACCTGACCGGCGATTACGAGGAGGTTTTTGCCTACAGCTATGCCGACGCGGACGGCGAACTCGACCTGGGCGAGCATGAGGTCGATCCCGACGACGAAAGGCGCTTCTTCAAGGTTCGCATCTACGAGGAGGACCCGGATGGCGAATAAGGGCTTGATTCCCTAGCTGATTCCAGTTGCATTCGAGAGGAGGTATGCGATGAAGAGGAAATTGCTGGCAATTCTGGTTGCCGTTGCCGGCGCATGGACCGCACGGGCGGACTATGCGACAACGCTGAAGTACGATGCCGTGCCCGCGCACGTCTCGCTGACGTTCTCCGGGAACTTTGACGGCGATTTCAGCCAATCCGTGACGGGCGCCGTCGCGGGCGCGACGTTGAGCCGGTATTCCTACGGCAGCAGGGGGTGGACGATCGCCGCCACGGCGGATCAGGGCTACGAGACGCCGACGTTCAAGACTTGTCCTTACGACGATTCGACGGGCGACAACCTGTCGGCGGCGCAATCGCACACCGGCACGGCGACCGTCGTCGGCTATAACGTGCACGTCTACGACATCGCGGCGCCGGCCAGGCAGTCGCGGGTCCAGTTCAACCTTTCGGGCGGCACCGGCGCGGCCGATTCCAAGACCGTGACGTACGGCTCGACCTACGGGACGCTGCCGACGCCGACACGCGTCGGCTATACGTTCGACGGCTGGTACACGGCGTCCGAGGGCGGCGCGCGGGTGACGGAATCGACCCGCGTGACGATCACGGCGACGCAGAACCTCTACGCGCACTGGACGCCGATCAGATACGTCGTGGCATTTGCGGCGAACGGCGGCTCGGGCACGATGCCGCAGATGACGCTCACGTACGACCGGGGCACGAACCTGACGGCAAACGCATTCACGCGCGCAAACTACACGTTCAACAGGTGGAGAGGGGAGGACGGATACCTCTACGCCGACCGCGCGCGGGTGGAGAACCTGACCGCGACGGCCGGCGCCGTCGTGACTTTCGCCGCGCAATGGACGCCGGTCTCGTACACGATCACCTTCGATTCGGACGGCGGCTCCGCCGTTTCGCCCGTCTCGAAGGCGTTCGGGGCGTCCGTGAGCGCGCCCTCGAGGCCGACGCGCGCGGGCTACGACTTCGTGCGGTGGGACCCCGCCTTGCCGGCGACGATGCCGCCGCGCGACCTGGCGGTAAAGGCCGTCTGGAGGGCCAAGTCCTATACCGTCACGTACGATTCGGCCGGCGGTTCGGCGATTCCCGCGCGTACGCAATTCATGGGTACGACGGTGGCGTCGCCCGTGCCGACGCGCGAAGGATACACGTTCGCGGGCTGGTCGCCCGCGCTGCCGGCGACGATGCCGGCGAGCGACCTGGCGGTGACCGCGCAGTGGACGACGAACTCCTACACGGTGGCGTTTGACCTCGGCGGCGGATCGGGCCTCGCCCCCGTGACGCACGCGTACGGCACGGCGGTGACGCTGCCCGCGACCACGCCGACGCGCGAGGGGTATACGTTCGCGGGCTGGACGAGCGACCTTCCGGCGACGATGCCGGCGAGCGACGTGACGCTGACGGCGCGGTGGACGGTCAACACGTATACGATCACGTTCAACGCGGCGGGCGGCTCGTCCGTGGATCCAGTCACGCTGGACTACGGCGCGGACGTGGCGGCGCCGGACGCGCCGACGCGCGAAGGCTACACGTTCGCGGGCTGGACGCCCGAGCTGCCGGCGACGATGCCGGCGCGCAACCTGGCCGTGACGGCGCGCTGGACGGCGAACGAATGCACGGTGGCGTTCGACGCGAACGGCGGTTCCGGGACGATGAATCCGATGACGCTGACGTACAACCGGAGCGCGTATCTGACGGCGAACGCCTTCACGCGCGCGGACCACGCGTTCGCGGGGTGGCAGACGGCGGACGGGACGGCGTACGCGGACCGGGCGGCCGTGTCGAACCTGGCGGCGGCGGCCGGCGCCGTGGTGACGCTTTACGCGCAATGGACGGCAAAGGCGTTCACGGTCACGTTCGATCCGGCCGGCGGCTCGAGCGTCTCGCCCGTGACGCAGGCGATCGGCGCGGCGGTGACGCCGCCGGCCGCGCCGACGCGCGCCGGCTACGCGTTCGTGCGGTGGGAACCCGAGCTGCCGGCGACGATGCCGCCGCGCAACCTGACGGTGAAGGCCGTCTGGCGGGTGAGCGACTATACGATCACGTTCAACGCGGCCGGCGGATCCGCCGTCTCGCCCGTCACGCAGCTTTGCGGCACGACCGTGAAGGCGCCGTCCGATCCCGTGCGCGCCGGCTACGCGTTCGCGGGCTGGACGCCCGCGCTGCCGGCGACGATGCCGGCGAGCAACCTGACGGTGACGGCGCGGTGGACGGATCCCGCACATGCCCAGGCGCTTACGTTCGATGCGAACGGGGGCGACGGGGGCGAGACGATGGCGGCGATGACGGCTCCCGCAGGAAGCGCGTTGACGCTGCCGACGTGCGCCTTTACGCGGACAGGCCATGCCTTCGCGGGCTGGAACACGAAGCCGGACGGAAGCGGCACGACGTACGCCAGCGGCAAGACGATGGTCTTGTCCGGCGCGGCGACGCTTTACGCGCGGTGGGTGCCCTACCCGGTGACGTTCAGCCTCTCCGAAGGCGGCTTTACGCAAGCGAGCATCGACGCCATGATGGCGAGCGGCTCGATTTCAAACGTCGTGCAGGCGGACGAGCATACGCTCCGCGCCTTCTTTACGGAGGGCCGTCCGTTCGACGCGCTCCCTGCCGCCACGAACCGGGATGATCATTTCAGCTTTACGGTCAAGAACTGGCGTTTCGAGCAAGATGGCGTCTATCAGGCCGTCACCGCCGACATGATCGCGCCGCCGCTC
>CAMNLN010000164.1 GCA_946543025.1 uncultured Verrucomicrobiota bacterium | reverse complement strand
CGGATCGCGGAATTCGTAGCCGATCTTTTCCTCGATTTCCGTCATGGCGTCACCTGATCGACGATCCGGCCCAGCCGAGCTTGCGGCTGAGCACCTCGAAGGGGTCGGCCCCCGGCAGCTCGACAAGCGGCACGGTCGCGGACGCCTTCTCCACGACGATTTCCTCTCCCTCGCGGATCGTTGCCACGGCCTCGCCGTCGGCGAAGATGTCCAGCGTTTCCGCGCCGGGGCGCGCCACCAGGCGGACGGCGAGGCGCGAGTCGTCGCGAACGACGAGCGGGCGCGAGGAGAGCGCGTGGGGGCAGACGGGCGTGATGACGACCGACTTCGAGTCCGGCAGCAGGATAGGTCCGCCGGCGGCGAGCGAGTACGCGGTGGAGCCGGTAGGCGTGGCGATCACCAGCCCGTCGGCGAAGAACCGCGTGGCGGTGCGCCCGTCCACCGAAAGCGCGATCACGGCCGCGTGCCCGGAGGTGCCGCGCGAGAACACGACGTCGTTTAGCGCGGTACGCCCGTTGACCGTGATCGCCGTGCGACGGGAAAGCGCGAAGGCGTCGTCGCGCAAGGCGCGCAGCGCGTCTTCGAAGTGCGGTGCCTCAACGCCCGCGAGGTAGCCGAGCGAACCGAGGTTGAGGCCGAGGAGGGGAATGCCCGGAAAGCGGTGGACGGCCGAGAGCATCGTGCCGTCGCCGCCCAGGACGATGACGGCGTCGCAGGCGTCGTCGCCCGCGTCCAGCACGGTCAGGCCGATCGTGCGCGCGAACGCCGCGAGGCGGGCGCGGACGGCGTCTGCCTCGGGCTTGTCGCTGTTAACATGGAAGGCGATGCGTCGCATGGCGTTCAGGCGGGCGGGCGGACGGCGGGTTGAAGGTAGATGGGCAGCGGCTCCGGGCGGAGCAGCTCGGGGTGCGCGAGCGCCACCTCGGCGAGGTGCGCCGCGAGCGGCACGAGCGAGCCCTTGTAGTGGTGGGCGAAGACGGCCTGGAGGAGCGGCTCGATGCGCGCGCCGTCGGGCGTGACCACCGCGCAGTGCTCGGGTACCGTGTTCGCCAGCTCGTCCTTGGTCACGAGCGTGAAGTCCTTTACGGTCTGGACGCCCTCGTAGACGATTACCCAGAAGCGGTCGCGGCGCGCGTCGCCGACGACGGCCGTGCGCGCGCCGTCGCGCGTGAGGGCGAGCGTGCTGGGCAGGCCCACCACGCGTTTGCCGGCGGGCAGGGCCAGGCCCTGTGCGAACGCGAGGGCTGAACGGATGCCGGCGAAGGAGCCGGGGCCTTGCCCGACGAGGATCGTGTCGACATCTTGCACGGCAAGTCCGTTGGCAGCAAGGAAGTCGCGTACCTTCACGGGCCATTCCGCGCTGCGGGAGTCGAGCCCGGCAAAGACGCGCGCGGCGATCTTGCCGTCCTTCGCCACGGCCACGCTCTGCGTGTCGGTCGATCTGTCGATTGCCAGTAGGTTCATGCGGGAAAGATTTTACCAAATCCGTTTCGCTTGCGCCATGAGCCGCTGCCGACTTTTGATATACTCTTGTCGAATCGAGAGGTCCGCATGAAACGAATCCTGCCCGCAATCCTGTCCATTCTTTGTGTCTCCGGCCTGTTCGCCGTGCCGACCGTCTCCCGCGAAGAGACGGCGAAGACCTGGCGGCTTTTGGCGCGCGACATCTCCATGTGGAACAAACCGCGCCCGCGCGGCACCGAGACGGTTCCCAACTTCCAGCCGCCCGAAAGCGAGGTCCTCAACCGGCAGGCGCTCATCTGGCCTGCGGATCGCGACCCGCTCGACGTGCTCCTGCGCCGTACGCGCGCCCTGTATGACGATCTGCGGTCTAGCCCTGACGCGCAAACCGTGTTTGCGCAAGATGCCGCCGCGCTTGCCGCGCTTGCCGGCGAGGCCGCGAAGGTGCCGCCCGCCGACGAGGACGCACGCTACGCCATCTTCACGCGCCTGATGCGCGTCCGAAAGTCCATCGCCTGGAAGAACCCGCTCGTGCGGTCCATCCGCAAGCTCCTCTTCGTCACGCGCGAAGCGTTCCCCACGCAGGAGCTCGACTGGGGCACGCACATCTGCGACCAGTTCTTCGGCTTCCACGCGCGACTGAAGGAATCAACCATGGACGACGGGCTGTACGTGCTGGAGGATCCGTTCGGCGACAACCCGAAACTCGTAGACCTGCTCTTCGACCGTCCCGTTGAAAAAGGGCCGTGGAAGGGGCGCAAGCTGCGCGCGAAGCACGGTTGGGACGCGCGCAACACGTGCGGTTTCCTCGCGCCGGACGTTTCGTTCGACGGACAGGAGATACTCTTCTGCGCCACGCGCGCGAAGCCCGAGATCCGCAAGTGGAACGACGACACCGTCTTCCATATCTTCAAGTGCCGCGCCGACGGCTCGCACCTGGAGCAGCTCACGAGCGGCAACGTGAATGACCTCTTCCCGTGCTGGATGCCGAACGGGCGCGTCGCCTTCGTGAGCGAGCGGCGCGGCGGCTACGGACGCTGCCACCGCCGCGAGGTGCCGAACTACACGCTCTACTCGATGTTCCCCGACGGCAGCGACGTCACCTGCATCTCATGGCACGAGACGAATGAGTTCGAGCCGTCCGTCAACAACGACGGCATGATCGTCTACACGCGCTGGGACTACGTGGACCGTGGCTTCAACCAGGCGCACCACGCCTGGATCGCGTATCCGGACGGACGCGACCCGCGCGAGCTGAACGGCAACACGCGTACGCGGCAGGACGTGGGGCCGCACGCCGAACATTCCGTGCGCGCGATTCCCGGTTCGCGCAAGTACGTGGCTACCGCCGCCGGACACCACACCCTCCAGCGCGGCTCGTTGATCGTGATCGATCCCTCCGTTCCCGACGACGACGCGATGGCGCAGGTGAAGCGCCTCACGCCCGACCAGCTCTTTCCCGAGTCCGAGGCCAACAACACGCTCTACCATCACTCTGGCGCCTACGCCACCGCCTGGCCTCTCTCCGAGGCGTACTACCTCTGCGTGTACGACGGCGACGCGAACGTCCAGTACGGTCCCATCGACGCCCAGCGCCGCAAATACAACATCACGCTCCTCGACGCCTTCGGCAACAAGATCGAGGTCTTTGCGCATCCCACCATCTCCTGCCTCGACCCGATGCCGCTCCAGGCGCGCCCGATGCCGCCCGCGATCCCCCACAAGACGCTCGTGGGGCGTCCGCGCCGCGCGGACGGCAACCTGCCGCCGCACGTTCCGCCGGAGGAACTGCCCAAGACGGCGACGGTAGGAGTGGTGGACGTGTACAACTCGCGCTACCCGTTCCCGAAGGAGGTGCCGATCAAGGCGCTGCGCGTGTGGCAGATTCTGCCGAAGGTCGAGCCGTTCGTTTCCATCCCGCGTCTTGGCGTGACGGACGAGCAGCCAGGCCGCCAGTGCCTCGGCACCGTGCCCGTGGAGGAAGACGGCAGCGCGTACTTCAGGATTCCCGTGAACGTGCCCGTCTACTTCCAGGCGCTCGACGCCGACGGCTGCGCCGTGCAGACGATGCGGTCGGACACCTACGCCGCCCCCGGCGAGACGCTCACCTGCAACGGTTGCCACGAGGAGCGGTCGCGCAGGAGCGCGACACTCCCGGCGGGCGCCTCTCCGAAGGCGATGCGTCGCCCGCCCAGCACGCTCACTCCAGAGCCGTCCGGCTCCAAGCCCTTCAACTATCCGCGCCTTGTGCAAGGCGTCTTGAACGCGAAGTGCGTCTCATGCCACAGCCTGGCGAACGCGAAGTTCGATGCGACGACGATGCCCAATCTCACGAAAGGCGACATCGGCGCGAACCCGTACCAGTTCCACACTTCGTTCGTGGAGCTGGTCGCGGGCGGCTACGTCCAGTATTACACAAAAGTGTACAAGGGGAAGGATTGGTACAAGATCGGGCGCCAGCGCGACGACTTCTTCCAGTCCTACTCCGAACCGGGGAAGGTGGGCGCGCGCGGCTCGAAGCTCTACGCGCGCCTCAAGGCGGGCCACCACGGCGTGACCCTTGCGCCGGACGAGTGGCGGCGGCTGATCCTTTTCATGGACTCGAACGGCTCCTACCTGGCGCACGACTATGAGCCGCAGATGCAGCTTGAGGGCCAGGTGGTCGAGCCTGTCCTGCAGTAGGCATTCCATGCTGGGACAACGAGCGTTCCGCCCGTCGCAATGCCAATCAAATTGTTGGCCAACAAGTCATCATTGACACAAGAGACCATCATATGCTAGACTGAATGTCGTCTTCAAAGAGGATTCTATCATGCCAACGGTAATGAACGTAAACGAAGCAAAGGCTAACTTTTCCGGCATGCTTGCCGAGGTGGAGTCTGGGCTTGTCTCCTTCACGATCATGCGATACGGGCGACCGATCGCGCGAGTCATTCCGATTGAGCGCACGCGCAAGATTCGGCCGATTCCCGGATACGGGACCAAGATTGCCATCAAGGGCGATCTCTTCGCCGACGATTCTGCGCTGTGGGAGAACGCCTGATGAGATATCTGCTCGACACGTGCGCGTTGATCTGGCTTGGCATGGGCGGCGGCGACCTGAGCGCGAACGCCCGGCGGCGCATCAGCGTGGCCTCTTCGCTCCATTACTCGTCCATCTCGGCCTGGGAGCTTGCGCGCCTTCAGAAAGAAGGCAAGGTCGTCATCCCCAACGATCCCGATGGCTTCATCGCCGACCTTACGGAACAGTACGGCATGTCCGCCATTCCGCCCGTGGACGAAATCATGCTTCGCGCCGCCGATCTGCCGGATTTCCACAAGGATCCCGCCGACAGGATCATCATAGCGACCGCTCTCGTCCACGACCTGACGATCGTAACGGGCGACGGCAAGTTCCCCCAATACGGCGTCAGAACCATTTGCTGAGCCTTGCTTGGTCAACATTTCTAGTGTAGCGGCACAGCTACATCTACA
Source organism: uncultured Verrucomicrobiota bacterium (assembly GCA_946543025.1). Classification (GTDB taxonomy): domain Bacteria; phylum Verrucomicrobiota; class Kiritimatiellia; order RFP12; family UBA1067; genus RUG572. The sequence goes on along the minus strand of CAMNLN010000164.1, from coordinate 2,907 downwards.
CTAGATTTTCCAGCCGTTGTGATGCTTCACGACGAGCTTTGCGTTCGCCTCGGCGTCGCCGACGACGCGCTCCGCCTTCGGGTCCCACTTGAGCGAGGAGCGACCGAGGCGCGCGGCGATGTTTGCCAGGTGGCAGATCGTCGCCGAACGGTGGCCGATCTCCACGGGGCACGCCGGCTGGCGTCCTTCATAGACGGCGTCCGTGAAGTCCATCTCGTGGCAGCCCTTCGCGTGCTCGTTGTGGTAGAGACGCGCGTCCGAATCCTTGAGATCGCTCTCTTTCCAATTCTTGAGCGCATCCGGCAGGACGATCTTGCCGCGCGTGACGAACAGGTCTCCCTTCGTGCCGTGGAACTTGAGGCCGTTGAAGCCAATCGTCTCCAGGTCGCCCGCGTGGGCGCGGAAGCCGTCCGCGTACACGATGTCGAACTGGTAGGTCTTCGCCTGATCGAGGTAGCGGTTCACGACCGCCGGGTCGTGGATGTCCGTCTTTATGTTCTCGATGGCGACGGGGCCGGAAAGTTCCGTGCCGAGCGCCCACTGGAGGATGTCGAAATGGTGCGCGCCCCAGTCCGCGATCGACCCGCTGCCCATGCGCGAGCTCCAGCGCCAGCAGACGGGCGCGTGGATCGCGGGGATGTAGGCATTGTCCTCCCAGTGCTCGGCAGGCCCTTGATAGAGATTCCACATCGCGTCCTTCGGACTGAACCAGGCGGGAACGGGCGAAGGTGTGCAGTCGCGCGTGTAGTTCTGCTTGCAGCCGTCGTTGTGGGCGTAGCAGAGGCCGATCGTGCAGCTGCGGCATTCGCCGAGAAGCCCGTTGCGGACGATCTCGGCCGCCACGCGGAACTCGGACGCGCTGCGCTGCTGCGAGCCCACCTGGAACGTGACGCCGCTCGCCTTGGCTGCGGCGATCATTGCCCAGCCCTCCGAGACGCCGAGCGTCAGCGGCTTCTGGCAGTAGACATGCTTGCCGGCCTTCATCGCCTCGATGCCGATGATCGCGTGCCAGTAGTCGCCCGTAGTGATCTGCACGGCGTCCACGGACGGGTCCGCCAGCACCTCGCGGAAGTCCGCGACGCTCTTCGTGGCGTCCGTCTTGTAGAACTTGTCCACGCGCCGCTTGAAGACGTCGCGCCCGAGCGGCGTCTTCGCGTTGTAGCCGTGGTACGACGACTCCGCGATCGGGTCGCACACGTGCGTCACGCGCACACGCGGGTCCTTCATGAACGCGCCCATGTTACCGCTGCCCATCGGCCCGCAGCCGATGACGGCGAGGTTGAGCGTCTCCGACGGCGCGGGACGCCGCCCGCGCGTCGCACCCACGTTGAACGAACCGCATCCGGCGCAAATTGCCGCCAACGCGCTCGTGCCAATGAACTCTCTTCTTGTCTTCATGTGGACTCCTTCGCCTTATCGCAATATTGTTGTGCCGCCGGCTTGACCGAACGACAGGGATTTAATCATGCAACTCTTTAACCGTTTAACCTCTTCAGGAACGCGGCGCTGGCCTCCACGTCCTCGAAGGTGTTGCGGCGCGTCTCGCACTCGACGATCGCCCACTTCGTGCCGGACGCGGCGGCCGTCTTGAAGATGGCCTTCCAGTCGTTCGCGTCGCCCTCGCCGCCTACGGAGTTGCCGCCGCCCGGCTTCGCGTGGATCGACGGTACGCGGCCAGGCAGCTTCTCGAGCCACGCGACCGGACACCCGCCCGCGAGCTTGACGTGCCCCACGTCCAGCTCGAACGGCAGGCCCGCGTCGTAGAGGTATTCGAGCGGCGTCTTGCCGTCGAAGTGCTGGCGCAGCTCGTGCTGGTGGTTGTGGTAGCCTACGCGGATGCCGTACTTCTTGAACGTCTCGGCCAGCTCCATCAGTTCGTCCGCGTGCCGACGCCACTCGGCGCCCGTCGCGAACTTCGTGTACGGCTCGAAGACGAAGTCGATCTTGAAGCGCTGGCAGAACTCGAGGAACTTGTTGAACGAATCGGGTGCGACCGTCTTCATGTAGAACGGCATGTCGATGATCTTCAGGTCGTTGTCGTTCAACATCTTCTCCAGCTCGTTCCAGTCCATGGCGAGGAAGCCGAAGGACTGCACTCCGTCGAAGCCGAGGGTCTTCAGGCGGCGAAGCGCGTCCGCCGGGTCCTTTTTCCACAAGTCGTTCACGCTCCACATCTGCACGCCGATGCGGATGCCGTTCACGGCCAGCTGGTTTTCACTTCTGCACGGCGCGGCCGCGCAGCCTGCGAGCGCCGCCAGGGAACCGAGCGTCAGAAATTCGCGTCTTGTTTTCATTGCTGCTCCTTTGCTTCTATTCGCTTTTAACAGTTTCAGTCTTCGACATGGTCGCGCTTGAAGAAGAACAGGCGCGCGGCGAAGATGGCCAACGCGCCGAGCGCGTACGTGCCGCCGAAGAGCGCCATGCCCGTCTGGAGGGAATAGTTGTGGCCCACCCAGCCGAGCACGGCCGTCGCCGGGCATCCGATGAAGAACGCGCCGCTGAGGTAGAGGCCCATCGCCGCCGAGCGGTAGCGCGGCGCGACCACGTCGAAGAGGCCGGCGTAGAGGTTGCAGTCGAAGAACCCGCCGCCGAGGCCGAAGAAGAACATCATCACGCAGCTGAGCCACAGCGTGGGCACCAGCACCATGCCGGCCATCGTCGGCGCGGAGAGCGCGAGGCCGATCGCCATGATGGTGAGGCGGATACCGCGGCGGCGGGGCGAGAGCTTGTCCGAGGTGCGCGCGCCGATGGCGATGCCGATGAAGCTGCCGAGGTAGAACCAGAACACGGAGTGGAACGCCGCCGAGGCGGGCGTCAGGCCCCAGTTGGCCTTCTGCATGAACGCGGGCATCCAGGTGCGGAAGCAGTTGGAGCCGAAGACGAGCATGCCGAACGCGAACGTCAGCA